>JANQGS010000223.1 GCA_028277195.1 Candidatus Gastranaerophilales bacterium | reverse complement strand
TTTATGGGTGATTCGGGTGCTTTATTTTCAGGTTTTGTGCTTGCAGGGCTTTCGGTTACCGGGGTCGTCAAAACCATTGCTGTATCAGTGTTATTGCCTTTGTTAATATTCAGCGTGCCTATTATGGACATGTCCTTTTCTGTTTCCAGGAGGCTGCTAAAGGGCGCTAACCCTATGGTTGCCGACGGCGAGCATATACACCATAAACTGGTAAATTCCGGCCTGTCACAAAACAGGACAGTTGCGTTTCTTTATTTTATATGTGTTGCCAGCGGCGTAATTGCCACCTTTTTGCTGGGCGCACAGGATTTGTACCTGTTTTTAATAATGTTTATTTTCCTGCTTATGGCCATATTTTACCTTGTAGCCAGGATAAGAAACATTAAAGACCTGAGAGAAGCAGGGCAGAAATAAAATTTGCATAAAAAAAGGTGTTTTGTTATAAAATTATTTATAACCAACGGAATTTTTCAAATGGCAGATTTATATACATATACAGAACATCGCCCCTGGGGCTATTTTACGGTTCTGGACGAGGGTAAGTCTTATAAGGTAAAAAAATTTGTGGTTAATCCCGGCCATAGACTTAGCCTGCAAATGCATAATAAAAGGAGTGAAATCTGGACCATCATAGAAGGCAAACCGCTAATTACCTGCGCAGGAAGTGTTAAGCATTACCAGGAGGGAGAACATGTTAAAATTCCCCAGGGAGCAAAGCACAGGGTTGAAAACCCGACAGATTCACAGGTCGTTATAATAGAAGTACAATATGGCGATTACCTCGGTGAGGATGATATAGTCAGATTTGAGGACGATTATAAAAGATTAGTATAAGCAGGCGTTTTTAACCCAGTTTTTAAAGATATAATTAGCGGAGGTTTAATGGGCTAAATAAGGAGCGTTGCTAAACAGATTATTGCTCATTAACCACGTAAAGCTCCGAGTAAAACTCGTCCTGCACAAGCTCAATCCTGCTGCGAGACGCCAGGAACAACAGGGCAATGTAAACCGAAACCTTGTCCAGGCCTGCTCTCTGGAGTTCGGTTATCTCTATTTTATCATCAGTCCTGAATAATTTTTCGAGTATTTCCTTAAGATGAGTTATACTCCGGTCAATATACTCATCATGAGCCATGTTTACTATATCTTCAGCGGTAAATTTCTCGTAAGAGTTTGTCCTGCGGGGGGATTTTCTTTGTTTGTTCTTTAATGACAGCTTCCTGTCGAGCTTTTCGTAAAATTCAAGCTGCCTGATTAAATCCTCAAGTGTGACTGCACGCTCCCTGTGCAACCTTACGCTTGTGCGCCTTTCCAGGACTTCATCAATGGAAACCACATTGCTCAGGTCAATATCTTCTGCATCATCATCTGTTTCTTCACTAAAATCAAACTCTTCCAGCTCATCTTCCTCAAAAGGCTTAATGCCTTCAAGAATATCAGACTTTAACCTCAATAAAAGCGCCGCAAAAAAGAGCGTTCTACCCGTTAATTTAAGGTTATTTGCTTTCATCTCAACGAGTTTTTGCAAAAATTTATCCGTAACATCTGCAATATCAATATTCCACGGGTCAATTTTCCCGCTCTGCGCCATTTCAGCCAGAATTTCTATTCCATCAACTTCATTTTCGTTTATATCAGGTAAATCAACCTGTCTTTTAAGCATGTAATCTGATTCCCGTAACTTTTGTAATACCGTTATCCTTCTGTGTAACGCCTATAGTCCTGTCAGCAGCCTCTATCATGGGCTTTCTCAAGGATACAACTATAAATTGAGTGTTTGATGAGTGTGTTTTTATCATCCGGGCAAGTTTTTCGGCATTTATGCCGTCGAGGTGCATATCAACCTCGTCAAAAGCGTAAAACGGCGCAGGCAGGTAACGCTGTATCGCAAACACAAAAGCCAGCGCCGTGAGTGACTTTTCCCCGCCGCTCATTGCCTCGAGCCTCTGCATTTTCTTGCCCCGGGGCTGGGCTTCTATTGTTAGCCCCCCGGCAAGCGGGTTAATATCATTTTCAAGGATGATACTCCCCTCCCCATCTGATAAATTGTTGAAAATTTCCCTGAAATTACTGTTAATATTGTCGAAAGTTTCCCTGAACGACCTGATTTTCAGCTCTTCATAGCCGTTCATCCTGTCTATAATCTGTTTTTTCTCGCTTGTCAGGGTATTTATCCTGTTTTCGAGCTCTTCCTTCCTTGTTTTTACCTCGTCATACTCGGTCAGGGCCTTCATGTTGACGGGCTCCATTTCCTCCATTCGCCTCTCCAGGCGGGATATATTCCTGTTTACCTCATCAACAGAAACATCCGTAGGTTTTAGCCGGTTAATCTCGTATCCCTGGTTGATTAAATCATCCCTTATAGCATCCAGTTCCGGCTCTAATTCCTTTCTCCGGGTTTTAAAAGCCTCTACCTGCTCTGTCAGCCTCTCTATTTTTGTTTCAAAATTAGTTTTAGTCTTTTCAAAATTAAGTATTTCGGAATTTAAAACTTCCCTTTGGCCCTGTAATTCGGTTAATTCCGTGCTTATTTTGCTAATTTTCTTGTGCAAGCCTTTTAGCAGCTCTTCTGTGTGGGATATTTCCTTTAAGAATGAGTCTTTTTCGGTCTTTATATGCTCATTTTCCTCTCCAAGCTGGATAATTTTGTCCTCCTGGAGTGATATTGTCCTCTCATTAAAGTCCATTTCCAGTTTTATGGACTTTATTTCATTCTCATAACCCGCAAGACGGGCTTCATATATCTTTATTTCCTGCTCAACTCCCCGGGTCAGGTCGTTTAACCTTGTTAAATCGCTTTGCGGAAGGGATTTTTCCACATCTTCAATCTCCACGGCAATTGCTTTTATCTCATTACTTAGCGATTCAAGTTCTAAAACCTTTTGCTCAAGCTCATTTTTAGCTTTTTCAAGCTCAGGTGTCTTTGAGGCTATTTCTTCCCGGCATTTTATTGCCTTTAAATCAGTGCCGTTAACGTTTTTATCTGCATTTTCCAGCTCAAAAGCCTTTTTATTAAGCTCTGTCATTGCGGATGAGTAGTCCTTTCTCACCTCATCCAGCTTTTTTTCTGTTTCCTGCTTTTGTTTTTCAAGGTAAACAGCTTTATCCTGGAGCTTTTCCAGTCTTTGTTTAAACTTTTCCAGCTCCTCATCTTCGTTTTGGGCAAATTTTAATCCCGTTTTGTGGACCGATCCCCCGGTCATAGCACCTGTTTTTTCAACAAGGCTGCCGTCCGGCGTAACCATACGGAACTTGCCCATCAACCCCCTCGCGGCATTCAGGTCCTCAACAACCAGTGTATCCCCCAGGGCATAGTAAAAAGCAGCCTCATACGCGCTGTCAAACTCAATAAGGTTTATTGCAAAGTCAATTACTCCGGGATTTTTAGGAGTTTTAACGCCCCATGGCCTGGGTTTCATCTTGTTAAGAGGCAAGAATGTAGCCCGTCCCGCCTGTGAGGACTTTAATATCTCTATTGCAACCCTTGCAACCTCATCATCGTCTACCGCAATACACTTCATTCTCGCACCCATCGCTATTTCAAGCGCTGTTGAATAGTCTTTATTAACTTTACCGAGCTGTGACAGCGGGGCATGGACACCTTTAATCCCGGAATGCATTATAGTATCTATAGCCCTGCCAAATCCCGCCTCTTCCGAGGCTCTTTTATTGGCTTCCAGTTGGGTTATTTTTCTATATGCCGCATTAATATTGTAATTAAGGTCGCTTATTTCGTTTTTGAGGTTATCAAGATGCTCAAGGTTATTTTTCTGGGCTATTTCATAGTCTTTTAACTCTTTTTTTAACTCCTCCACCTGTGTTTCCAGGATATTTTTCCTGTCCAGTTCGGTGGATTTTGAGTTTTCCGTGTTTTGTATTGTCTCATTTGCCTCTTCAATATCCCTTTTAAGCCGTGATACCCTTTCCTCGAGGGTTATTTTATCCTTTAATACCGCATTTTCAGTATCTTTTTTGGCTTCCAGCCGCTTTCTCAGGTTGTTTCGCCTTTCGAT
>JANQGS010000160.1 GCA_028277195.1 Candidatus Gastranaerophilales bacterium | reverse complement strand
CCTTAAATACTATGCAACAGTATGTTGTTTTTATAAAAATAAAACTTGTTCTATATACTTCAAAGGGCTTATTTACGAATATCCGGAATAAATATACAATATAATGGTATTTTGAAAGGCTGGATAAAATGATACGCCTGGAAAAGGTAAGTAAATATTATAAAAATTTCAATGTCCTTAAAAATATAAACGTTAATATAGAAAAGGGCAATATTATTTCGCTGATTGGTTCTTCAGGCTGCGGCAAAAGCACTTTTTTAAAGTGTATTAACGGGCTTGTCCCGGTTAGCGAAGGCAGGATATTTATAGATGACGTTGAAATTACCGCAAAAGATACGGACCTGAATAAGGTAAGGTCAGAGGTGGGTATTGTTTTCCAGCAATTCAACCTTTTTCCCCACCTCAGCGTAAAGAAAAACATCACGCTCGCACCGGTCAAGGTTAAAGGAATGTCGAAAAATGAAGCCGAAATCCAGGCAATGTACCTGCTGGAAAAGGTAGGGCTGCTCGACAAGATTGATAAATATCCCGAGGAGCTCTCCGGAGGCCAGGCACAAAGGGTTGCTATCGCAAGAAGCCTTGCCATGCAGCCCAAGATAATGCTTTTTGATGAGCCCACCAGCGCTCTTGACCCGCAAATGACCCTCTACGTCCTTGACACCATAAAGGACCTCGCAAAAGAGGGCATGACAATGATTGTGGTGACGCATGAAATGTCATTCGCCAGGGAAGTCGCGGACAGGGTAATTTTTATGTCGCAGGGACGTATGGTTGAGGAGGGCTCAGCTTCCAGGATTTTTGATAATCCCGAAAACATTGCCACGCAGGAATTTATTAAGAGTATTCTTAAACGCCAGAAACTCGCCCCCCAGGAAGATACGAAAGGATAGGACATTGCAATTCCCCAGAAAAATTTTAATCATCTTTACCAGCCTGCTTTTTATCATAGGCATCACAGGATGTGCGAAAAAACAGGAAAAAGACCTTTTCCTGGAAATTAAGGAAAGAGGGAAAATAATAGCGGGCGTAAGATATGATGCCAGGCCCTTCGGGTTTATTGATGAGGATGAAAAAGTAAAAGGTTTTGATATTGACCTTTGCAGGGAAATAGCTTACAGGATACTGGGCGACAGGGACGCGATTGAGTTCAGGCAGGTCACGTCTTCCAACAGGATATTCGCGATAACCTCGGGCTCGGTTGACTTTGTTGCCGCAACTATGAGCATTACCCGGAAAAGACAGCAGATAATCAATTTTAGCAACCCCTACTACATAGCGGGGCAGGCCGTAATGGTGCCTAAAAACAGCGCGGTTAATACCATAAATGACCTTGCGGGCAAGAAAATAATAGTCAGCCTGGGCTCAACAAGCGAGAAAAATATAAGGAAAATGTTCCCTACCGCGGAAATTCTCGGCTTCAGGACTTATACGGACGCTTTTTCCGCGCTGAGGACAGGCAGGGGCGATGCCCTTACGACTGATGACACCATTATTTACGGTTTTCTGTCTGAAAACCCTGATTATAAAATGCTAAGGGAAAGACTCACAAGAGAACCCTACGGCTTCGGGTTTAAAAAAGACGTTAAAACCCTTGTGCTGCGGGATACAATTAATATGGCGCTAAAAGAGCTTGCCCAGGACGGGACTATCGCAAAACTGGAGCAAAAATGGCTTAACCAAACGGATAGCAACAATATTGAGATAAAAGCAACGGAAGATAATGTATAGTATCGACTTTAATATTATTGCGGAAGCCCTGCCTGAGCTTGCCAGGGGAATAAAATTAACGATTTTTATTTCCGCCGTAAGCTCATTAGCCGCTTTTGCAATCGGGCTGGTCACTGTTTTTGCCAGGACAATGGCAACGGGACCTTACGGGACAGCAGGTGCTATTTACGTTGAAATAATAAGGAATACCCCCCTGCTTCTCCAGTTATATTTTGTGTACAAGGCCCTGCCCGATTTGGGCGTCCAGTTCCCGCCTGTGGTATGCGGCATAGTGGCGTTGAGTATTTACACGGGGGCATATATTTCAGAAGTGCTGAGAGCGGGGATAAATTCGGTTACAAACGAGCAGTACCAGGCCGCAAGGGGGCTGGGGCTGAGTAACCTGCAGGCTTTTGCGCTTGTTGTTTTCCCCCAGGCAATAAGGGTAGTTATACCGCCTCTTAGCAGCCAGTTTATAAACCTTGTTAAAAACTCCTCACTTGTCAGTTTCATTGCGGTATCAGATGTTTTTTACGTTGTTTACAAGGGTGCGGCGGATGATTTCAGGTTTTTTGAGTTCTTTATAACGGGCGCGCTGGTTTATATGCTGCTTACGGGATTTATAGCGGTTGTTTCCAATATTATTGAGAAAAATGTAAGGGTTCCGGGCGGGGAGGCGAGGATATAATGCATTGGGAAGACATTTTTAACAATTTCGGCTTTTTAATGAGGGGACTGGCTGTCACTTTCCAGCTCGCTGCTGTTTCCGTGGCGGGGAGCCTTATTATCGGGACTGTTCTGGGGATTATCAGGTATTTGAGAATTTTCCCGCTTAGCCTGGTTGCTGCGGGGTATATTGAGTCTGTGCGGAGCATACCTTTAATTCTTTTTATTGTATTTATTCATTTTGGGTTTTTGCCGTTTATTCTTGGGTCTGAGTCGTCTTTTTTTGTATCGTCCGGTATTGCCCTGGTAGTTTTTACTTCGGCATATGTGGCGGAAATAGTGAGGGGAGGGCTTAACTCAATAGAAAAAGGGCATCTTGACGCCGCAATCAGCCTGGGTTTAACCAGGTTCCAGAGGCTGGCGTACGTAATTTTGCCGCTGGCCCTGGGCAGGATGATGCCCGCGCTGGTAAGCCAGTTTATTGCCTTAATAAAGGACACTTCTCTTGCTTCTACAATCGGGCTTATTGAGTTAACCCGCTCAGGGGAAATTATTTACGAGCGGACCTATCATGAGCTTGAGGTGCTTTTATTTATTGCTTTTATATATTTTGTTATTTGCTTTAGTCTTTCAAAACTGGGTAAAAAGCTGGAAACAAAGCCTTATATGGTTTCTGAGACAAAAGAGCGGCTCTATGCCTGAGGAAGGAAGATTTTTCAAAAAGATATTCAAATATTTAAAATTATGCCGGGCTGGCATTTTGCCAATAAAAAAGAGGGATTTAAAATCCCCACTTTTTTATTAAAAACATTATTTTAGCTCTTTATAAAGAACTTTTGTATCGCTTCTCTTTGCCGGGCCTTTGCTTCATCTAACTCCATTGCATTTGTATTAAATTTGCCTTTTGCAAATGCGCAAGGAAAACTCTCTCCTTCTTGAACAACAAATCTAAACATTGGATTATCAGAATCTCCAACATCTAAGTATGATGCATTTGCGTTACCACTGCCGCATTTTTCGTAAACATTTCCTTCCAAAACAGCTGCTCTTTCCATTAAATTTACTGACTCTGCAATAGTGAAAACAAAACCAGGCTTTGAAACAGTACTATCACTCATAATTTCCCTTCCCTTCCTAAATTAACTAAACTAATATACTCTACCTTTATCCCTGTATATTTATAAAAACAATTGCAATTTTAAAATTGTTATCGATTTTTTCATTAATTTTTATATATGACGAAGATTTGTGTTATAATAGCAATACAATGAGGATTATAACCATGGTCACACCTAAAGATAAGCTAAACCAGATAATTGATAACCTTAATGAAATAGAGCTGGCAGAGGTTATTGACTTTGCCCGGTTTATTAATGAAAGAAGAAAAAGAATTTTTGATGAGGCTTTTAGTGCCGTAAAAGAGGAGGAAGAGCCTTTAACCGAGCGGGAAATAACAGAGCTTCAGGAATCAAGTTCCTCAGAGTCCCTTTCTTATAGGGAAATGTGGGGTAATAATGACTTATAATTTTGAATTCTCAAAGAATTTTCAAAAAGATATTCAAAAGCTCGATAAACAAACATCAAAA
>JANQGS010000050.1 GCA_028277195.1 Candidatus Gastranaerophilales bacterium | reverse complement strand
AACAGGCTTGAAAAGACAGCCTTATATGCCGGAGGAATTGTACCGACAGTAAGAAGGCTGGGAAGCCTTCCCAGGCTAATCGAGCAGAACAACGGCGAGGGTGCCGTACTTGCCGTGGGGCTTGCCGCTGCTCACCTTCCATTAGACCTTACACAGATGGGACTTGCCTGGAGGGAAGGGAAAAATATTTTCTCCGGGGGGTTAGGTCAGGTTGCCCAAAACATTAAAAATATGCCTGTCCGTGAGCACCAGTGGGTCATGAGGTATGTAGGGGGGACCCCACTTGATTACTTGATTAATAAGTTGGGATTGCGTGATAAGGCAAGATGGCTTGAAAATGCTGACAAAGTATTATCTGAAACAGCATTTGGTAAAAAAATAATGAAATTATTTAATATCAAATATGCCCAAGAAGCGAATCCTGTATATGTAAAGTCGGCTTTTGGGAAGTTTTCTACTCCAATACGTGCACATAATATTGAAGGCGGGTATTTCAAAAAAGTCATAGGATGGTCTCTTTTAAGAACTTCAGTAATTGGGCTGTTTATCTCTTCCCTGATTGAACTACCTGCAATATATAAAGCAGCAGTTTATACAGAAGGTTCAGTAGTGGATAAAGCAAAGGCGGTTGGGGTTCAGACAGCCAAGTCCGCCAGCTTTATAGCCCTGTCAACTGCTGCTATAGGTATAGGCGGGGCAATTTTATTCCCTTACGGAGCATTAGCTTCATTAGTTGGTATGGCAATAGGCTCATTTGTTTCTTTAGAGGCGTCTAAAGGTATAAGCAGATGGGTTGATAAGACTTTTAATAAAAAAGAATGCGAAAATCCTTATGCAAAATATTCAATTGTATAAAAATATTAAACAATTTTTTTATTACTCAATAAAGACTGCACCGTCAGGAGTATTACCTCTACTGGCAGCCAAACTGCTCTTTAAACTTTCTTTAGTATCCTTTTCTATTCTTGCACGTATTTCATCACCTCTTGATTGAGCTCTGGGGGTGATTTCCAGAGTGTCATCAACAACTTCCTTGGCTCTTCTGCCAATGTTCTCCCAAAATCCTTTAAATCCAACCTTCTGAGTATTATGTATATTACTTTGAGGATATATGCCAGGCCCTGTAATCATAAACCTTCACCTCGTATTTATAGCTATCCAGAATATATTTTACCATAGCTGTCAATATTTATAACAAAAAACATACCTGAATTTTAACGGTAATTTAATAAATCTTTACAAAATGAGCACCCTATTCCTCATCAAATTTTAACAGCCTCCATGGCTCTATATCAAGCGCGGCGGCGATTTTATACAATGTCATTATAGGAGGATTAGCCTCAGCTCTTTCAATCATTCCAATATAATTTCTGCTAAATCCTGTTAATTCAGCCAAATTTTCTTGAGATAACCCTCTGTCTTTTCTTGTATACCTTAATTTTTTTCCAATATTTTTTAAAAAAATTCTACTCATTCATACTATTATTTATATTTTTTTACTTAAATCTACCAATTATCACTTGTCAAAAAATTCGGAAAGTGTTATAAATATTGTTATTGCAATATGACAATTCTTAGTTGTCAAAAGGAGAGAGAAAAATGGACTACAAAGAAGCACTAAAAAGCACAAGAACAGAACTGGAATTGCCCCTGAAAGACCTGTTCGGCTTCCTGGAAATCTTATTCGAGGACAACCGAAAACTCAAACTAACAGCCTTCGCCCCTGATAAAATTACGGCAAAAGGTATTTTAGACTATTTGTCATGGGAAAAGGGCAATGCCAGGAATAATTTTGAAAAAATCTATAAAAAAGAACTCGATATTATCAACGAATGGCTGGAAATATACTGCGAAGAGCATAACTGCTCAAAAGAAGAGGCGTTGTCAAGAATTATAGAGGAATAAAACGGAACGCATCCTGTTTTACGGCTACTAACGCCTTTGTGATACCAAGTTGCAATCAAGTGCTAACTTGATTGCAACGCAGGTGGGCGAAGCGGGAGCGTCAAAGTATGACTGTAGGAGGCTTTCAGGGGTGACTGAAAGTCAACCCGTTGCCTCCGAAAGTCATACTTTGAAAGCTCATTCGTATGAGCAGACAGCTTTATTAGCGGTATTTTTTCCCCCTGTTTTTGCCAGCTTTCCCAACTCTTGTGCCCTGTCAGTCTTTTCCCATGGCACTTCAATGTCTGTCCTGCCAAAATGCCCGTAAGCGGCAAGCAATTTATAGAAAGAGCCGCCGTTTTTTGCCGGGAGGTTTCTAAGGTCAAATTGTTTTATAATCGAAGCCGGCCTTAAATCGAAGTTCCCCATTACAATTTCGCTTATTTCATCGTCGCTTATAGTGCCGGTACCGAATGTATCAACAAAAA
>JANQGS010000282.1 GCA_028277195.1 Candidatus Gastranaerophilales bacterium | reverse complement strand
GGAGCGATGGATTTTGGAAAATCCGGCTTTGCCGCGCAAATGCGGACAGCGCCGCCTGCTTCGCTCGGTTTTCCGAAATTCAAACTCATTTTAGTATAGATAGTGTCACAATCGGCCCTCGTTTTTCAAGTATCAATTATTGAATTTCAGATTTTTAATGAAAATATTTATAATCTATAATACTCTTTAAATAAATCAGTAAGGTTTATAACAGAAAGGTATTTTTTATTAAATGAAAGCAGATAACCCCTTAATCCTGGCCATTACCGCAGCTAGCGGTATTATATACGGGTTGAGAGTACTTGAGTTCCTGCTGGAAAATAACAATAAAACAGAACTCATAATCTCCCCTAAAGCCTACTATATAGCAAAACACGAGCTTAACCTGGAGTTGTGCCACAGCAATGACTCGATTCACAAAAATATAACGGATTTTTTAAAAATTAAGACAAATAACCTGAAAACCTGGCTCGACGATGAATTATGGGCAAATCCGTCAAGCGGTTCATATAAAACCCGGGGAATGATTATAGCCCCGGCGAGTATGGCAGTTATTTCAGCCGTTGCCCACGGGCATGCCGAAACCCTTATTACACGGGCGGCTGATGTTTGCTTAAAGGAAAAACGTCCGCTTACAATTGTTCCGAGAGAAACACCTTTAAATTCAATTCATCTCGAAAATATGTTAAAATTATCTGGATTGGGTGCAAATATAGTTTTGCCGGTTCTGGGACATTATACTAAAATGAAAACAATTGACGAAGGGATAGACTTTATAACAGGAAAAATTTTAGACGCCCATAAAATAGATAATAACCTATATGAAAGGTGGCACTATGAATAAAAAAAGCAGAAAAATCATCGTGATTTCCGGCAAGCAGTACTCCGGCAAGGATACCGTGGCAGGCATTTTAAAGGAAATGTTCCCGAAATTCAGCCTTGCGCCGCTGGCAGACGCCATAAAAATAGAATTCAGCGAGGAAAAAAAACTCTCATTTAATGAAGTGGAAAGAAACAAGCCCCTCTACAGGGCTGAGTTAATAGTGCTGGGCAATAAAAGAAGAAGTGAAGACCCTGATTACTGGATAAAAAAGGTAATAAACACCGGAGATGACATTATAATTTCCGATGCGCGGCTAACTTATGAAATTAACACATTTGAAAAATATGGCGCATTAAAAATCCGGGTTGAATCAGAAAGGCGGGAAAGAGCAAAAAGAGGTAAGCTCGTAAAGGAAGATGACCCGACTGAAACCGACCTTGATAATTATAAGAATTGGGATTATATAATAGAAAATAACTCGAACATTGAAGAGCTCAGGAAAAAAGTCATAAAAATAGGAGAGAAAATACAAAAGAATTTCTCCCTGCAAAAAGTATAGAAAGGTTAGGGTATATGGCAAGAATAGTAAGGCCGGTCTGGTCAATAAGATGCGTTCAATCATCATGTAAGACACTTTTTGAGGTAGCAGTGCTCTATGACGGGAAAACCCAGGAAGTAATATGTCCGGGTTGCGGCGAGCACTACGTTTACCCGCCGCCAAAAGACGAAAATGAACCAGGATAATCCCGCTCAAAAAAGATATAATCAGTATAGCCGGCATTTGCGGGATATTTTCAAGTGCAAAGTGTATAAAATAACCCTGGATGCCGGTTTTAGCTGTCCGAACAGGGACGGCACAATCTCCGGGCGGGGATGTATTTTTTGTGATACGGGCGGGTCTTTTTCCCGGGCACACCCGAGTTCCCTGCCTATTGAGGACCAGCTCGCCAAAGGGGTTTCCCGGTTAAAAAGCAGGTTTGGGGCGCAAAAATTTATCGCGTATTTCCAGGCATATACCAACACGTATGCACCGGTTGAAAAGCTAAAACAGCTCTATGACAGGGGAGTTTCCCATCCTGATGTGGTAGGGCTCTCTATCGGCACAAGACCTGACTGCGTGGACGAGGAAAAACTCAGGCTAATTGCTTCATATACGGGGGATTATCTTGTATGGGTTGAATATGGGCTGCAATCAGCGCATAATAAGACGTTAAGCCTTATAAACAGGGGGCATTCCTTTGAGGATTTTGCCGGGGCAGTTGAGCTGAGCCGTAAACTCGGCATAAACACCTGTGCCCACGTTATAATCGGCCTGCCCGGCGAAACCCGGGATGATATGCTCCAAACAGCCAGAACCCTTGCGGATATTGGCGTTAACGGGGTAAAAATTCACCTTCTTTGCGTTTTAAGGGACACTGAGCTGGAGAACCTTTATAATGCCGGTAAAATAAGGATTTTGTCCGTGGAGGAATATGTAAGCACGGTGTGTGATTTTCTTGAGCTCCTGCCCCCCTCCGTATCAATTCACAGGCTGGCGGGCAACGGGCTTAAGGAACTGCTGGTCGCCCCGAAATGGCTGGATGAAAAGTTTAAGGTGCTGAACATGATAGACCGGGAACTGGAAAAAAGAGATTCCGGGCAGGGCAGGTTTTTCCCGGAATTTAATAATAATAAGGCTTTTTTATCCTGAATATTGTATATTTTTAGTATGGAACTCATTGAAAATAAATTCATAAAAAAGCTCGCAAAAGACAAAATAGTGCTAACAGCGCTGGTTGTACTGGTGTTAATGTATATATGCATTGCGTTTGCCGGTTTTTTTACGCCATATCCCCCTAATTTTAGCGACAGAACCATGTCTTATTCCCCTCCTTCCAAGATATTCATAATTAACCAGGAAGGAAAACTCTCCTGGCCCTATACTTATAACTATAAAAGACATTTCAACCCGGAAACCTTCCGCATGGACTATACGTTGGACAGGTCGGAAAAATATTTCCTTAAATTCCTGTCAAGCGGTCGTTTAATTACAGTGGACGAACCCGGGAGGCTGTTCCTGCTGGGGGCTGACATTAACGGCAGGGACGTGTTTTCAAGGCTTTTTTACGGCGGCAGGATTTCCCTGACAATAGGTTTTCTCGCGCTGCTTATTTCGTTCCCTATCGGGCTTATATATGGGGGAATTGCGGGATATTTCGGGGGGCTTGCGGACAATTTAATGATGCGTCTTGCCGAGGCTATTATGAGCATACCGAGTTTTTTCCTGCTGATTACGCTTGCGGCGGTATTGCCTTCTGGCATGACCAGCGCACAGCGTTTTGCCCTTATAACGGTTATACTGGCGTTTATCGGGTGGGCGGGTTTCAGCCGGGTTGTAAGGGGAATGGTTCTTTCCATAAAGAACCGGGAATTTGTTGAGGCTTCCCGGGCAATCGGGGCAAGTTCATTCAGGATTATAACCCGTGACATCCTTCCCCAGACCGCGAGTTACGTAATAGTAGCAATGACCCTGAGCGTACCGGGGTATATCCTGGCCGAGTCCGGGTTGAGCTTTTTAGGGCTGGGCATACAGCAGCCTGACGCGAGCTGGGGCAATATGCTCAAGGAGGCGCAGGAGTATATTAACGTGCTTTACAGGCCCTGGCTGCTCATGCCGGGATTCCTTATTTTTATTGCGGTACTGGCATTTAATATAGTCGGCGATGCGGTGAGGGACATACTTGACCCGAAGAGCAGGATGAGGCGATAAACTATTCCTTATAAGCACTACCGCGATGTTTTATATCAATTACAAAAAGAATTTCTTCGCTTCCTTTCATAAATTCGCAAATAATCCTGTAATTGCCCTGCCTTATTCTGTACTTAGCGTTATGTCCCCTGAGTTTTTTAAAATTACAATTTTCAGGCTCGTCAATAAACTTTTTAATTCTATCCTTTATTCTTTTTGCATCCTTTTTATCAATAGTACTAAGACTCTTTATAGCCTTTTCCGACAGCTTTGTAATCATAAACCGAGTCTTTCCCAAACCTCGTCAGCATCAACAACACGCCCGGCTTTTATATCTTCTTCCCCCTGCTTCATGCCGGCTATTTCCTCGGGGGTAAGCTCTTCGTCTTCCTCCGGCACGTTATTCCAATCAAATTTTACCGGAAACGCCACTATCTTGCCATTTTCTACCGTTACTTCCAGCTCTGTATCCTTGTCAATTTTTAACAAATCAAGAAAGGCCGGTGGTATAATTAAAGCCTGGCTATTACCTGTTTTAGTTAATTTTTTTTTCATAATGGCCTCTGCAATTTAATGTACTTATATCAGTATAACATATATTATGACAATAAACCGAGTCTTTCCCAAACCTCGTCAGCATCAACAAAAGGTTTATTTTTCATAGTTACTCCTACTTTGTTTTATCATTTTATTATGGAATCCATAACCTTCCAATCCCCCGGGGAAATATTATTCAGCATAGGGCCTGTTACCGTTTACTGGTACGGGGTTATTATTGCGGCTGCGTTTCTGGCCGGGCTGGGGGTCACTTTACACTCGGCAAAAAAGCAAAACATAGACACTGACAGCATAATAAACCTCTCTGCCCTGCTGTTAATCTGCGGTATACTGGCTGCCAGGCTATATTACGTAATTTTTAAACGGGATTATTTTTCCGGGCACTTAAATGAAATATTTATGGTGTGGCAGGGCGGGCTTTCAATTCACGGTGTAATTATAGGGTGTTTTTTGATGCTGCTTGTTTATACCGGGATAAAAAAGTTGAATCTATTTCAGTATACTGATTTATTCGCCCCCGGGCTTATACTGGGCCAGGCAATCGGGCGCTGGGGCAACTTTTTTAACTCGGAAGCCTATGGAACTCTCACTGATTTCTTTATCAGGGTTTATATACCCGGCTTTGGTTATGCTCACCCGACTTTTCTGTATGAATCAGTATGGAATTTAATTGTCTTTTTTATCCTGTTTTTTATATTGAGAAAGCGTTTTCAGGATAAATACGGTGTTACTACCTGCAGTTACCTGGTTTTATATTCCCTGGGCAGGTTTTTTATAGAGGGGCTAAGGGTTGACAATATTTATACCGTATTCGGGCTGCACATAGCGCAGTTTGTCAGCCTTATCCTCATTGCCGCGGGTATTTTGGGACTGGTTGCGGTGTATCGGACAAGAAAATGATGGTTAAAGAATCAATGGGCTTTATTCCTCTTCATCGATGATAGGGGGCTCTTCTTCTTCGATTTCTCGGAAGTTTGACAGAGTAAAAAGCTGAAACCATGAGTTCATCATGGTTTCAGCTTTTTTTGGGTCATTTTAATGAGTGGTACGTATAATAAAATAATGCTTGCATTTTTAATAAATTAAGCGTATAATTATGAGTGTAAATTAAGTGAGGGCT
>JANQGS010000278.1 GCA_028277195.1 Candidatus Gastranaerophilales bacterium | reverse complement strand
AAATACGGCAGTGCCAGGGATTTAGAGATTACCATATACGCCCCTGAGCAGGTCTTTAAAAACAGTGACTACAGCATTTCGCTTGAGACCGAAATACCTGAAAACACTTTTGCGCTAGGCTCAATCACTACCGAGCCGCTGGAATTCCCCCGCAAGAATTCAGAGGAAAACTTCAGGCAGGTGCCGGCTGAGCTTAACATACTCGAGAGAGTTGTTAAGGCGAATAATAAATCCTTAAATGAACTGGCTGTGGGCTCTATCAGTTTCTGCTCGGTTAAAAAAGGGTCGTTTACCCTTCCGGAGATTGATGTTACAGGCACAGCGGTACTTTTAAAAAGGGTTAATGTTGAATAAATTTTTTATACCCGTGAGCGCGCTGGTGTTTTTTTCAGCGGACAGGCTCACAAAAATGTTCCTTCCTGTGCAAAAATTTTACAATGAAGGCGCTGCGTTCGGTATTTTGCAAGGCCAGGGCGCTTTTCTTACAACCTTTTCCTTTCTGGTATTAGGTTTGCTTATTTTTTACACAATTAAGGAAAATAATAACCCGGATTTTTACCGGAAGTCAGGCCTTGGCCTTATTATGGGCGGGGTGGCGGGAAACCTCTATGACAGGGTGTTTTACGGGCATGTCATAGATTTTATTGATATAAATTTTATTAATTTTCCGATTTTTAACCTGGCTGATGTTTTCATTAACACTGGTGCAGGAATTCTTTTAATATCCCTTCTTGTTCGCAAATAGCCCGCATTTTAGCCAGGGCCCTTATTTCCGTCTGGCGTATGCATTCTTTTGTGAGCCCGAATTTCCTGCCTATTTCTTCAAGTGTACCGGGCGCTATATCAGGCTCAAGGCCGTAGCGCATTTTTATGACTTCCTTTTCCCTGTGCTTTAGTTTTTGCAAAAGGGTGGAAAGCCCTTGCCTGAGGTGTTTTATTTCCAGGTCAATTTCTGTTTTTGAGTTTTCATCGAGAATAAACTCTGTGAGGCTTATATTTTTGCCTTCATTTGTTTCATAAGCCGTGTCAATTGAAACCCCTTTATTAAATGCGTTGATATAGCCCTCCAGTTTCGCTTCAGGCAAATCCAGCTTCCTTGCAAGGGTTTTCAGGGGTATTTTGGCGTTATTATTTTCCTTTTCCATTTCCTCTTTTAGTTTTACGTACTTTGAGATTATCTCCTGCACGTAAACAGGTACTTTCATGCAGTATGACTGTTCGGAAATGGCTTTGTTTATCGACTGTTTTATCCACCATGTTGCATAAGTGCTGAACTTATAGCCGAGCGTGTAGTCGAATTTTTCAGCGGCAGTAACCAGGCCCATAGTGCCTTCCTGGATGAGGTCCTGGAAAACAAGGCCATGGTTGAGGTATTTTCTTGCTATACTTACCACCAGCCTGAGGTTTGACTGGACCAGTTTTCTTTTGGCGTTTGAGCTGCCTTTGCGGATTTTTTTTCCGAGTTCTTTTTCTTCACTGGCGGATAAAAGGCCCATTCCGGAAATTTTTTGCAGGTATTTTCCAAAAGGGCAGCTCATGGTGTTGTCTGTTGCTTTTTCCATAAACAAAGACTCCTTCAATCCTATCCTTATATCGCTATATATCATATATTAACAAAGGATATATCTTTAGTCAATTTTTTATGATAAATGTTAAGTTATTTTACGAATGTTATAGCTCGTAACTACTCAGGCAGCAGTCAGAATTTTTAATACCGTTTCACTCCTCGCGCTGTAGGGGCTTTCTGCCTCGCCGGGATAACTTTTCGCGGTTCTGTCTTTGCATCTCTTCTGTTATATTCAGCTTTACAGCAATCGCATCAAGGTGTTTCCTGTAATTATCAGGCTTTATCTTTAGCTCCGCCAACAGCTCAAGTATCATTTTTATCCCGACCAGGTTAATTCCCAGCTCCCTTGAAAGATACTGGATAAACTTGCCTTTTTCAATATCATTCAGCGAATATAACCTCCTGTTCTTGGGCGACCTCGCGGGAACAAGGATGCCCTCCTCATTGTAAATACGCAGTGTCCTCTGGTGAACCTGGAGAAGCTCCGCTACAATGCTTATTGAAAATACCGGTTTTTCGGAAGAAATATCTTCCTTTTTTGTGTTTAACGACAGTTTTTTTGCCATACTTTTCCCCTTAACACGACCTAATAAAAATTAAATTTTTTACTTATTTAACATAACATTTTATAGTTTCTGAAAAATTTCAAAAATATTTCTAAAATGTAACATTTTTAATATTAGCTTAAAATATAAATAACAGCCAGTAAATTATTGAAAAAATGGGCAAAAATTCCGGGCATTACAGAGCCCGTCCGGTATTTTGTAATCCCAAGAATTAAACCTATTGCTGTTACCGAAAAAATCGCAGTGCTATAATCCAGGTACTGGGTATGTGATATCCCGAAAATTAACGCCGTTATGAGTATCCCAAAAAACGGCCCGGCTATTTTTGATACAGCAGGCTGCATAAACCCCCTGAAAAATATCTCCTCAACAACAGGCGCGAAAAAAACGGCAAGAATAGTAAGCCATTTGAACCTTTCCTCGGGCATTCCCCTGTAAGGGTTTACGGGCTCTGCCCCGATAAATTCCGAAAACATCACGCTTATAAAGGTCGTGGTCAAAATTATTAAGGACGTTACAAAAATCCCCAGCATTACGGCGGAAGGAATCCTCTCAACCGATAACCCGAAAGCCTCTGCAAAAGATACATTATATTTTTTTGTAACTATTACATACACTATGGCCAGCGTGGAAAAAGAAAGCAAAACCTGCAAGGCTATCGTGAAAAAATTCATATTAAAATCAAGCCCCGCATAAAGCATAAACCCCGCGAAAAGCATTGATAGCGCAAAAATAAGTACATAACTGAAAAAAACGTCAAATATGCTCCAGGGGACATATTCATCATGCCCTGCTTCTATATGTTGTCCATGAATCGGGTGTTTCATTAGTAGTTGAGGAAAATTGATTAAATTGATATTATTTTATTATTATGAAAAAAATACCTTTTTTACTATTGGAAATTATAATACTAGTATCGATAATAACGATATTAGTCTTTCTGGGAATAGAAAAATACCGGGAACTTTTTAATAACTTCCCGAAATACACCGTAAAGTTCAATGACGTTGACGGGCTTAGCGTAGGTTCTCCGGTAAGGCTCTCAGGCGTGCATATAGGGCACATAGTAAAACAGGAATTTAAAAATGACCGGATAGTAATAACATTTAAGGTTACTGACAAAAACATAAAAATACCCCCCGGTTCTATAGCGGGGATAGAATTTACCGGTCTCGCCGGTTCAAAATCGCTCGAAATCAGGCCACCTGAGAAAAAAACACAAACCGTCAAAACTTTCCGTAAAATCGAACCCGTAAGGTTAAGCTCTTTTATGGAGATACAGAACGCGATTGCCGGGGCAACACTTGATTTTTTTAACGGGATACTGTCTTTTTTAAACCGGAACAAAACAAATGCCGGCGCAAATTTGGGGGATTTTGCCGAAACCTTTGGGGAACAGGCCGCTTCCCTTGAAAAAATACAGGAAAAAATCAGGGCACAAAGCGAAAAAACCTCAAAGGAAGCTGAAAAATTTAAGG
>JANQGS010000213.1 GCA_028277195.1 Candidatus Gastranaerophilales bacterium | reverse complement strand
AAATGAGTTAGTTTTCTTAAAATCGGAAGGACTCTGTTTTTTTGATTGAGTATCAAAAAAATGGAGGGAGCCCGACTTTAAGAAAACGTCGCTCTCTGTTCGAAAATGCGGACAGCCCGCCTGCTTCGCAACTTACGCATACCGATTTAAGTTAATTAATTTCATTTTAAGATTACTTATTTGAAATCGGTATAGCAAATAAATTCAGCAGGCTAAAATTTTTAAGTAAAAAACCGCTTGCATTACATAAATTACTGCTGTATAAATTTACTACAATGACGAAAATTACAGATAAAAAACAAGAAAGTTCGGTAAATATAGAAACCCCTGTGCTGGATGCACTAAAAAAATATGCGGATAACCCCTCAGTACCGCTGCATATTCCGGGACATGCCAGGGGAGAGGGTGTTTTGCCTAAATTCAGGGATATAGTCGGTGAACGTATAATCAGCATTGATACAACTGATGAGTTTAGCGCCCTGGGTAAACTTTATCCTCCGGACGGGCCAATCGCAAAAGCCCAGGAATTAATGGCAGAGCTGTTCGAAGCCGGGCGGTCTTTCTTTTTAATAAACGGCTCAACAGCCGGCAACCTTGCCCTGGCCCTCACTGTAGCAAAGGAAAATAAAAAAATTATTATCGAAAGAAACTGCCACAGGTCTGTTATCAGCGGAATCACACTTACAGGAGCTAACCCGGTCTGGGTTGTGCCTGAACGGTTAAGCGAATGGGGCATATGGGGAGCAATAAATCCCCGTGACACAGAAAAACTCCTTGACGAAAACCCTGATACCTCTGCCGTATGGATTACAAACCCGACCTATGAAGGCGTTGTCAGCGATATAGAAAAAATAGCCGAAATATGCAAAAAATACGATGTAATGCTCATAGTTGACGAGGCGCATGGTTGTTTGTGGAAGTTCAGTGACAAGCTGCCTGTGCCCGCGCTTGAATGCGGGGCTGACGCGGTTGTGCACTCCCTGCACAAAACGGGGGGAAGTTTTTCCCAGAGCTCAGTACTCCATATAGCCAAAAACAGCAGGATTAACGCCGAGGAAATTGAGACAAACCTCAGCATGCTCCAGTCAACAAGCCCCTCCTACACTTTAATAGCCAGCCTTGACGCGGCCAGGGCTTATCTTTCATCGGAATACGGAAAGCAAAGGATTGAAACCGCAATAAAAAACTCGGAGGCCGTAAGGGAAATCCTCACCAGGACCGAGGGAGTCAGTTGCTTATCAGAAAACACGGACCCCACAAAGTTATATGTAAAAGTCAACGGGCTAAGCGGAAAAAGGTTGCAGGGAATACTGGAAATTGAATACAATATTGAAATAGAAGCCGCTACTGATGAGGGCATACTTGCCCTGTCCAATATAGGTAATACCTCGGAAGAACTTTTCTATTTTTGCGAATGCCTGAAAATCATTACCCGGGGTAATTATTCAGATATTACTTACCTGGAAAAGACAAGGTCTATGCCTTTTCATATACCTGAAATGGCCTGCACGCCACGGACAGCTTATATGGCCGAAAAAGAAAAATTAAGCCCGCAGGATAGCGTTGGAAGGGTTTCCGCTGAAATAATAGCGGTATGCCCGCCGGGCATACCGGTACTTGTACCGGGGGAAATTATTACCGAAGAGCATTTGCCTTATTTAAGCAAGCGCCGGTCTATTATGGTTATGAAGTAGAGCGTTGGTTAAAGGCCTTTAACTGACGCACGGGCAGTTACTTTATTCTCTGTGTAATAAAACTCATTCTGGTATATGATTACCTGTTTTAAAAAATCCATTTAAATAAATATAGGGCAAAAGGTTCCGGGAAAAGTCCGGAATGATAATGAATGAGCAGGTAAGACATGGATTTAACATCAATAATAGGCACAATACTCGGTATAGCAGCAATCCTCCTGGGACAAATCCTCGAAGGGGGAAACCCCATGGCCCTGTTGCAGATAACAGCGGCACTTATTGTATTTGGAGGAACTGCCGGTGCGGTAATATTGAGCTTTCCCCAACACCAACTCCTGGACTCTGTTACAGCACTGAAAAGAGTTTATTTTAACGAAACCGCAGACCCGAAGGAGCTCATCACAGAACTGGTAAAATATGCGACAAAAGCCAGGAAGGAAGGGGTTATCGCGCTTGAAAAAGAAGCGAAAAACGCCAGCGACCCGCTGATTACACTGGGCCTGGAAGCTGTCAGCGACGGCGCTGACCCGAAACTGGTAAGAGACTTAATGGAAACCCAGATTTCCCAGATGGAGGAAGCATCAAAAGGCGCTGCAAAAGTCTGGGAGTCAGCAGGCGGGCTTGCCCCTACAATCGGTATTATCGGGGCGGTGCTGGGGCTTATCCACGTTATGGAAAACCTTGCTGACCCGTCAAGCCTGGGGGCTGGTATTGCTGTTGCGTTCGTTGCCACTGTGTACGGGGTTGGCGTTGCAAACCTGATTTGTATCCCGTTAGGCTCAAAAATTAAATTTAAGGACCAGAAAGCATTTGTGTCAAAGGAAATGATGGTGGAAGGCATTTTGGCAATACAGGCCGGTGAGAGTCCTGCGCTTATCGAGAGAAAACTCCAGGCATTTATACTGGAAAAACAAAAACCGGAACCGACCGGAGCCGCTAAGGAGGCAACAGCATAATTGGGCAAAAGGAAAAAACACGCAGAAGAACACGAAAACCTTGAAAGGTGGCTTGTTTCATACGCTGATTTTATTACGCTGCTTTTTGCGACGTTTGTTGTGCTATATGCCCTCTCCCAGATTGACCTGGCAAAGTTTAAGGACTTGAAAGTATCCTTGAGGAAGGCTTTTTCTTACTCGCCTACCGTTTTAGAGGGAGACGCGGGGGTTTTAAGCAACAAAGGGGAAAATGTGTTTGACTCTGACGGGTATATGGATGAGCAAAACATGGTCCCGACCATACTTGATGAAATCGCCGCAAAAGAAGAGCAAATGAATTACGGGGTTTTACAGGAAGAGCTTAAAACCGGAAAAGACGATGATATCAAGGGGGTAAAAACAAGGGTAACTGAAAGAGGGCTCATAATAAGGCTTGTAGGGAATATTTTTTTTGAACCCTCAGCCTCGGAAATAAAAGAACAAGCACATGAGACCGTTAAAAAAATAGGTCAATTGCTCCATAAAAAATTTCCCTACAATATTATCAGGGTAGAAGGGCATTCTGATAATATACCCATGGCAAACTCGGATAAGTTCCCCTCCAACTGGGAGCTATCAGCGGCCAGGGCCGCCAGTATAGTAAGGTATTTTACCGATTTTACAGGTATTGAAAAAGACAGGTTTGTAGTTGTGGGTTACGGGGAGACAAGGCCCATTGCCGACAATGACACTGAAGCGGGCAGGAATGCCAACAGGCGTGTGGAAATAGTTGTTTTAAGGAGTAAAATGGCAAAGACTGAGCTGCAAACGTTTAAATTCCGCAAGAAAAGGATTGAAAGGCTCAAAAAAATTGAGGAAATACTGAAAAAAGGAAAAACAGACGGAAAAGATGATGACATAAGCGATGCCGCTAAAAAACTTTTAGAGGAGACAAAGAGGTTCTCAAAACAGATTATACGTTATGAAGACAGCCACGACAGGGAAGCAAGGGAACTGGAAGAAGAACTCAAAAAATATGAAGAGGAAAATGACCCGAAAATAAAGAAAAAATTGTTCTTTAAAAGTGTGCAAAAAGAGTTGAAAACCCAAGAAGATTAGAATAGCCAAACGGTCGCGAAAATATAAAAAATTCAGTTATTCCTGGTTTGTCCTAAAACTCTTTATCTTTATCAACGAATCCGCCCTGCCTTAAAAAGCCGATAATACCATATGCAGCGCTTCTTTGCAGTTTTGTGGGAGCTTTGCGCAAGAGCTCCACGGCCTCTGAGAGCACAGGGTCCAAATCATACCACCTCCGCCTGAATTGAGGGTTATGTTCGTGAAAAAACCACTCAATAGGCTTGTCATATATATCAGCAAGTTTTTCAAGCTCGAAAACGTCGACTTTTCTGGCTCCTGATTCCATGACAGAAACTGCGGAAATAGGAAGGTTTAAATGCTTTGCCACCTGTTCCTGTTTCAAACCGGCGTCCTGTCTGGCGATTCGTAGCTTGGTACAAAATTTTTCCTTATCCATATTTAAAAAATTCTCCTTTAGGTGTATATTTTTATTATAAACTACTTTTCTGAAAATCAAAAACATTTTTTGTTTAATCTTAAAAAAAGTTAAAATTATGTTCAAAACAAAGCAAGAATACAGGACATATGCCCGAAAAACCAGGAAAAACCTTGATTTAAAGGTCATAAGCAGCAGTATTTGCGGCCTTATCAGGGGTTTGGATGAATATAAAAAAGCGAAAAAAATTGCCGGATACTGTCCGTCTGATTATGAAATTAACATAAAGCCCCTGTTTGAAGATATTTCCAAGGAGTGGTTCCTGCCGGTAGTTACTGACCATAAGAATATGGTGTTTTGTGAGTTTAAAGCCTGCTCTGAGCTTGGTTTAAACAGGTATGGAATATGCGAACCCTGCTCCGGAAAGGAAATAGACATAAATGAACCTGATATAATCATTATACCGGCTTTAATGGTGGATAAAAAAGGTTACAGGCTGGGTTACGGCAAGGGATATTATGACAGGTTTCTTGCCGGGTTGCCCGGTAACTGCGTTAAAATTGTTCCGATAGCCGACGAGTTACTTACAGACGGCCTGCCCTGCGATGAATACGATATTCCCGCGCATATAGCCGTAACACAGAGTACTATATACCGCTTAAAATAAATAAAACCTCCCGTATAACCTTTGCGGCGGTTATTGAAGAGGCCCTTGAAGGGTCATAGTGCGGTGCGAGCTCAACCACGTCAGCTCCCGCAATATTTAAACCTTTTATTGCCACGAGCCATTCCACCAACTCGTTAAAACTCATCCCGCCCGGCTCAGGAGTTCCTGTCCCGCATAATACAGACGGGTCAAGCACGTCCAGGTCTATACTGAGGTAAACCGGCCTGTCCCCAACCCTATTTAGCAGCTCATCCGGCGTTTTTACAAGGGCGTTAAAGCGGTTTATCCAATTATATTCATCCCTGGAACCTGACCTTATTCCTACCTGGGCTATATTTTCCGGCTTTATAAACTCTGAAATCCTTCTGATAACCGTGGCATGGGACAAAGACTCATTTAAATACACATCATTCAGGTCAGCGTGGGCATCAAAATGTATTAAGGCAAGCTCCGGGAACTTTTCAGCGCATGCCTTAACCGCGGGGAGCGTTACCAGGTGTTCCCCGCCTATGCCCAGCCATTTTTTCCCCAGGGCAAAGGTTTCCCGTGCGGCCCTTTTTATCCTGAATAATGTATCTTCCCTGTTGCCGTACCGCAGCTCAAGCTCCCCGGCATCATAAAACCCGGTTTCCTCCAGGTCCTTATCAAAAACCGGCGAGTAAGACTCAATGTCAAACGAGGCAATCCTTATTTCCTCGGGAGCAAACCTTGAACCCGGCTTATAACAGCAGGTTCCGTCATAGGGCAGCCCGACCATTACGGTATCGGCTTTATCAAAGTCATCGGTTGAGCCGAGCCAGTTTCTCGATAAAAAAGGTCCTGTGAGCATCCTTATTTTCCAAGTGCCTGATTTATATCCCCTATAATATCATCAATATCTTCAATTCCTGCACTCAATCGGACAAAGTCCTCGGTTACGCCTGTCGTAACCTTTTCTTCCGGGCCAAGCTGCTGGTGTGTTGTGCTGGCGGGATGAATTACCAGGGATTTTGCATCGCCAATGTTCGCGAGGTGGGACAGCAGTTTTAAACCGTTAATAAACTTAATACCCGCTTCCTTGCCTCCTTTAATTCCAAACCCGAGCAGTGCGCCCTGGCCTTTGGGGAGGTATTTTTGGGCAAGTTCATAACCGATATGCCCTTTGAGTCCCGGATAGTTTACCCAACTGACGTTTTTATGCCCCTCAAGGAATTTTGCAACCGCAAGCGCATTTTCCGAATGGCGCTGCACCCTCAGGTGAAGCGTTTCTATTCCCTGTAAAATTAAAAATGAGTTAAACGGGCTTATTGCGGGTCCGATATCCCTTAATAACTGTACCCTTACCTTAAGGATATAAGCAAGGTTTCCGAATGCTTCCGTATATTTAATCCCGTGATAGCTCGGGTCAGGTTCGGTTAACTCGGGGAACTTACCGGAGGCCGCCCAGTCAAACTTGCCGGAATCAACTATTAACCCGCCTATTGAAGTGCCATGGCCGCCTAAAAACTTCGTTGCAGAATGAATTACAATATCTGCACCGTGTTCTATGGGCCTTAACAGGTAAGGAGTAGGCACGGTATTGTCCGCGATAAGCGGGATATTGTGCTTATGGGCTATTTCGGCGAGCTTTTTTATATCAGGTATGTTAAGCCTGGGGTTTCCTATGCTTTCTATATAAATCAGCCTTGTTTTATCCGTCACGGCCTTATCATAGACTTCAGGGTCGTCAGAATCTATGAATTTCACGTTAATGCCGATTTTTTTAAACGTATGCTCAAACAGGTTATATGTACCGCCGTAGAGTGCCGTGGTGGAGATTATTTCATCGCCGGCTTTGGCGATATTCAGTATCGCAAGAGTTATCGCGGACTGCCCCGAAGCGGTTGCAAGTGCGGCAACACCGCCTTCCAGCAGGGCTATGCGTTTTTCAAGCACGTCTGTTGTAGGGTTCATAAGACGTGTATAGATATTACCGAATTTTTTCAGGTCAAACAGGTCCGCCGCATCCTGCGTGTCCTCAAAACAATAGGATGTTGTCTGGTAAATGGGGACTGCCCTTGAATGGGTTGTCGGGTCAACCTCCTGCCCGCCGTGTATGGCCAGTGTATTGAAGTTCATTTTTTCTCCTTTCATAATTTTCGGCATGCCGAATATTCTTGCTATTATTAAGATATAAAAAAATTATTTGGTCAAGCGGAACTTAAAGGCTGCGGCGGTTATGGCAATAATATTTGTGGTAAAATCCGCTATCCTGCCATTACCTGGACATCGTCGAGATTTGCTGTTTTTCTTGCCTGGGCTAAATCGTACTGGGACTGCATGTTAATCCAGAACTCAGGTGTTGTATTAAAGGCCTTGCCTAATTTTAAAGCCATTAGCGGGCTTATCCCGGCTTTGCCGTTAATAACCTCTGAGAGCGTTTGTCTGGATATCCCTAATTTCAGGGCGGCTTCTGTTATTGTTAAGCCAATCGGGTCAATGCATTCTTGTTTTAGTATTCTTCCGGGATGCGGCGGGTTTTTCATTTGCATAATATCACCATTACTGTATATCCAGCACTCTCAATCCGTTCACAGTTGAAATGTTGATTAATTCATCTATGTTATAAAACCTGCAACTCTCCAGCAAAAACCTGAGCTCAGTCCACATATCACCGTCAGTAAAAGGTTTTAGGATATCGGCTATGTTATCTGTACCTATTGCAACCGGGATGCCGACCGGAATCATTTCATCCACCGGGGTAACGGAATTATGCGTTGGGGCCAGCTCTTCGCTTCTCTTGCCGTCAATCCATGCCGTAGGACAGCATATTACATTCAATCGGGCCTTTTTCATTAATTCATATAATTCACGCCTGTATTCCTGCTTATGCGCGCCCACTGAAATGCAATGGATTGCTGTTACCCTGCCCTGCAAGCCATGCTCTATTGTTTTCCTGGCCAGGAGTTCTGTTTCCTTTTCCTTTGAGGTGTTGAACTGGTCAACGTGTACGTGTACCGGCTTGTTATACTTTTTAGCCGTTTCCATCAGTATATCCAGGTGCTCTTCCTCATATCCGGCATCCTTTGCGGGGAGCCCGCCGATTATATCGACGAATTGCGCGCCCAGTTCAAACCATTCCCTTGATTTCGGGTCTATAACGCCCTTTAGTGTCTGGTTAATAAATTTTATTTCAATATCAGCGGCGGTCTGGTCTTTTAAAAGCTGGGCCGCCCTTATGCACTTATCTTCCGCAACCTCGTCTATGTCAATAAAAGTGCCTACTGCCTGCACATTCTGCTCTATCATCCTCTCCAGCGCATATGCCATCCTGTCATAAATCTGGTAAACATTTGAGTTTCTCTTGATTGAGTCAACAAGATACCATTTTTCCTTTAAAGAAGCGTTAGCAAGGTGGAAATTCTCCATATTAACCGAGTATGCCCTGTCCAGGTGCGAATGAGTGTTGACGAATCCGCCTTTTCTGTTGATTCCGTTGATAATATTGTCCTTAAGGGCGGTTTCCGGTCTTTTTACTTCCCTGATAATCGAGGTTATATTACTTTTAGGGACTTCTATGTTTTTCGTTGTGTTTTGGTGCTGGACAGCCATGGTTATATCTCCTTTTTAGTATGGGTATTTCATTTTGCATAAAAAAAATCCGAACATTTTGTTCGGACTTAAAAAAGAAATTTTATTAAAAAAAGAGAGGAAACAAATATCCTCTCTTTTTTGAAACCTTGTTATATTATTATTTTGCATTAAGCGCTTCATTAATAATCGTTTCCTGTTTTTCCAAGTCAAATTTTTACCAATTTACACCCTTTTTTTCATAATGTCAAGTCCATGAAATGTAAATTTTTTAAAATCCCCTTCTATTCCTGATTTCACTATAAATTTGAAATTATAATGATTTAATGTTATTATTTCATCAATCTCTAAAAAGAGAGCAGGACAAACCTGCTCTCTTTATTAAATAAAAGGGAGGGTAAGATATTGTTAAACAAAGCTGAAATAAATAAAAAAATCCTGCCGGTCATTGAAAAAGCGGTTGAAATCAACGGACTGAAACTGGTAGAAGCGAATTTTACGAAAGAGGCGGGAAAATGGATGCTTAAAATCTTTATCTATAACCCTGGTGCGCCTGTTACCCTGGAGGATTGCGAAAACATAACAAAAAACCTCAACGACTACCCGGACGAACTAATTCCCGTATCCTACAACCTCGAGGTCAGCAGCCCGGGAATAAACAGGAAATTCAAATCAGAAAAGGAATACGACATTTTTAAAGGCAAAAAAGCCAAAGTCAAAATGAAAAACGGTGAAGTTTTCATAACAGAGGTTAATGATGAACTAAAGGAAAAATATATAAACAAGGAAATTTCATACACAAGATTAGAACCTGAATATAAATTTAAAGGAGATAAAAAATGATAAAAGTCGGTAAAGCCCTCGTGGAAGCAACTGAACAAATGGAAAAGGAAAAGGGAATCCCAAAGGACACCATAATAAGACTGATATGTGACGCCCTTATAACAGCCTATAAGAAACATTTAAAAGGACAAAACGTCTCTAATATCGTGGCCGCTGTTGATGAGATAAACGGTGAAGTAGGCGTTTTCAGGGTAAAAGAGGTTATTGAAGAGGTTGAGGATGAGCACATACAAATCAGCCTCGAGGAAGCACAGGAAATTGACCCGGAAGCTGAACCCGGGGACGAAATCCAGGTTGATGTTACCCCGGCTGACTTTGGAAGGATTGCGGCACAGGCGGCAAAACAGGTCATAACCCAGAGACTGAGGGAAGCGGAAAGAAACCTTGTCCTGGAGGAGTTTACCTCCAAGAAAGGCTCGCTGGTAACAGGCATTGTAAGAAAGGTTGAATCAAGGCATGTTATAGTCAACATCGGCAAAACCGACGCCATCCTCCCCAGAAGGGAACAAATCCCCAGGGAGCACTACAGGATTAACGACCGGCTGAGGGTATATGTGCTTGACGTGAAAGAAACCAGCAAATTGCCCCAGGTAATCGTTTCCCAGGCGCACCCGAAAATTGTGCAGGAGCTCTTTGAGCTGGAAGTGCCGGAAATAGAGGACGGAATAATAGAAATAAAATCAATATCAAGGGAAGCGGGCTACAGGACAAAAATCTCCGTAGCCAGCGCAGACCCGAACGTTGACCCGGTGGGCGCCTGCATAGGCCCTCGGGGCAGCAGGATTCAGACCATTGTCAATGAACTTAAAAATGAGAAAATAGACATAATACGATACACCGATGACCCGGTAGAGTTCATCTCCAACGCGCTTTCACCGGCAAAAATCCTCTCGGTCCAGATACTTGAGGACTCCCCGGAAAGTAAGGAAGCAATGATTATAGTGCCTGACGACCAGTTGAGCCTGGCAATAGGCAAGGAAGGCCAGAATGTAAGGCTCGCACACAGGCTGACAGGATGGAAAATTGATATAAAAAGCGCCTCACAGTATGAGGAAATGATGGAGGAAGAGCCTGAAGAAGAGGAAGAATATGAGGAAGAAGTAGAAGAAGTTGAAGAAGAAGCAGAAACTGAACAGGAGGAGGTATAAAAAATTTGGCCCTCAGGAAATGTTTAGGGTGTAACATAATAAAAGAATCCTCTGAAATGATTAAAATCACAAGGGTTCACAACACCAGGGACATATTAATAAATCCGGACTCAACATATTTTGGCCGTTCTTCCTATGTTTGCTATAATAAAGAGTGTG
Source organism: Candidatus Gastranaerophilales bacterium (assembly GCA_028277195.1). GTDB lineage: Bacteria > Cyanobacteriota > Vampirovibrionia > Gastranaerophilales > UBA9971 > JANQGS01. The sequence goes on along the minus strand of JANQGS010000213.1, from coordinate 4,149 downwards.
TACTAAACACAATTAAAAAGAAAAGGCTTCAAAAGTCCCTAAAAGCCGACATCCCGGCAAAAATTACCGAAAAATTAAAGACCCTCACAGGAATAAACTAAAAATGACACCGGAAAAAGTAAGAATATACGACATAGCCAGGAAACTTGGCCTCTCAAACAAAGAGGTCATGGCTGCGTTTGAAAAAATCGGCGTTCAAATAAAATCACACTCAAGCACAGTTAGCCCTGAGGAGGCGAAAAAAGCCGAGGCCCTGCTAAAAGGCGAAAAAGAACCCAAAACCACCGTTAAAACCAATCTAAGACCGCCAAGGCTCATAAAAAAGGAACGCCCCCCAAAGGTTGAGCAGGAAACGCCTAAAGAACCGGAAAAACCCGAAAAAAAGGAATTTAAGGTCGAAATTAAGCGTGTGGAGATAAAACCGCCGGAAATCAAAAAACCTGAGCCTAAAAAATTTGAACCTAAAAAACTCGAGCCGCCGAAAAGACCGGAGTTTAAAAAGCCGGAATTTAAAAAACCCGAAAGCAGGCTCTTACCGCAACAACCAGCGCCGGGCAGGCCCTCCTTGCCTCCAAGAGGAAGGGTAAAGCCTCCTTTTAAGCCTGCTGCCCAACCCGCGGAAAAGATTGAGCAGGAAAAAAAGGATAAAGCACTACCCAGAAAGGAATTACCTAAAAAAAAGGACTCCTTTAAGGAAAGGGAAGAGCAAAGACTCGAAAAACTTGAGGAGCAAAAACTCCAGTCCAGGCTGGCTATAAAGAAAAAAGCCAGGATAGAGGAAGAGCCTGTTGAAATATCCAGGGAAATATCCATTAATAACCAGCTGACAGTGGGAGAACTTGCCGAAAAACTCAATACAGGCGTTGCAGCGGTTATAAAGCAATTAATGATGTCAGGCGTCATGGCCACGGTTAATCAGGTTATTGACGTAGAAACCGCAAAACAAGCGGCAATAGCGCTTGAATACACAATAATTGAACCGGAAACGCCTAAAAAAGATAAAGAAAAACCCGCCGCAAGAAAAAAAGAAAAGCCCTCAGACGGGGCAAAATTATCGGAAAGAGCGCCTGTAGTAACCATAATGGGCCACGTTGACCACGGAAAAACCACCCTGCTCGACTCCATAAGAAAAACAAAACATAAAATAGTGAGCACGGAAGCCGGCGGCATAACCCAGTCTATCGGGGCTTATACAGCGGAAGTAAACGACCGGGAAATAGTTTTTATTGACACCCCCGGCCACGCCGCATTTACTTCAATGAGGGCGAGGGGGGCAAAGGTAACGGATATTGTAATCCTGGTAGTGGCGGCGGATGACGGGATTATGCCCCAGACTATTGAAGCGATAAACCACTCTAAAGCCGCAGGAGTGCCTATAATCGTTGCCGTGAACAAGATTGACAAGGAAGGAGCCGACCCTGACAGGGTATTGCAGCAGCTTACCGAGTATGAACTCGTGCCCGAAAAATGGGGCGGCGAAACAATAACCGTTGAGGTAAGCGCGTTGCAGGGCCTTAATATCGATGAGCTGCTTGAATACATTATCCTTGTATCGGAAATCGAGGAACTAAAAGCAGACCCTGACAGGCCCGCGTCAGGCGTAATAATTGAATCCAGGCTCGACAAGGGTAAAGGAGCCGTAGCCACATTCCTTGTGCAGTCAGGTAAGCTGAGAGTGGGCGACTGCACGATAGCAGGCACGGTAGGAGGCAAAATAAGGGCTTTAATCAATGATTACGGGGAAAGGGTTGAGGAAGCCGGACCGAGTACGCCTGTTGAGGTTCTCGGGTTATCGGAAGTCCCCGAGGCCGGCGAGTTTTTTGAGGTGGTCGAGAATGACAGGTTAATGAAGGAAATTCTCAACAAAAGAAAGGATGAATCAAGGGTATCAAAGCTGGAAGCCCTCGCCCCGATGCAGGTAAAGCGTGAAATGCTGCTAAAAGGACTCGAAGGGGAAACAAAAGAGCTTAATATAATAATAAAAGCAAGCACCCACGGCTCGGCTGAGGCGGTAAACTCCGCATTGCAGCAGCTGGAGTCCAAAAAAATATTTATCAAGGTTGTGCACCTGGGCGTGGGAGATATTTCGGAAGCTGATGTAATGCTCGCTTCCGCGAGTAATGCCATAATTGTCGGGTTTGGCGTAAAAGAAGACCCGAACTCCCTGAAAGTGGCCGCTGATGAGGGTGTTGTAATAAGAAAATACGATATTATATACAAAATGATTGAGGATATTGAGCAGACAATGCTCGGGCTCATTGAACCCGAATATAAAGAGGTTGAAATCGGCACTGCTGAGGTAAGACAGATATTTACAATAGGGAAAACAGTAAAAATTGCCGGCTGTTACGTACTTGAAGGAAAAATTATAAGGAACAAGGAAGCAAAACTGATAAGAGACGGGAAAGAGCTCTACAAAGGAACGCTGGACCAGCTAAAACGCTTTAAGGATGACGTAAAAGAGGTCAACAGCGGTTATGAGTGCGGCATATCCTTTGACAAGTTCAATGACATTGAGGTTGGTGACATAATAAAGGTTCTTTCCAGGGAAAAAATTGAGAAACATACTCTGGTATAAGGAGTTCTGCCATGAACACAAGAGGGGAAAAAATAAGAAAAGCCCTTATCCGGGAAATAAGTGATGTAATCCGGAACGGACTTAAAGACCCGAGGATAGAAGGTATTATTTCCGTTACAGACATTGAGCTTTCGCCTGATTATAGATACGCAAAGGTTTATATCAGTGTTTTTGGCGATGATGAAAAAAAGCAAACCGTAATGGAAGCCCTGGAGGACGCAGCGTTCGCCATCAGAAAGGAAGTCGGGAAGCGAATAAGAACAAGGCATATCCCGGAATTAACCTTTTTCCTCGATAAATCCCTTGAAAAAGGAAAAAGAATAACTGACTTACTGGACAAAATTTCAAGAGGGGAAGTGTAGAATTACCTGTCTTTACTGATATGAGCAAGAAAAAAATAGCTGTAATAGGCGGAGGGCCGGCCGGCTTTATGGCAGCCATAACAGCGGCAGCAAACGCAAAAGTCGATATTTACGAAAAAAACATACCCCTGAAAACCATCCTGTACACAGGCAACGGCAGGTGCAACCTGACTAATAATATTTCTGGCTTTAAAGAACTCGCCTCGCACTACCCGAGGGGCGAAAAGTTTCTTTATTCGGTATTTTCAAGGTTTGGAGCAGAGCAAACGCTGGAATGGTTCAACTCCAGGGGGCTGAAAACTTATACGCAACAGGATAACAGGGTTTTCCCGGCAACAAATAAAGCCTCAACGGTAAGGGAGCTTATGCTCAGGGAAGCGGAAAAAAGGAATGTAAAAATAATCGGGTCAAAACAGTATAAAGCGCCCCTTGAGCGCTATGACGCGGTAATAATTGCCACGGGAGGGAAAAATCACGCAATTGCCGAAAACTCGGGCCATAAAATAACGCGGCTAAAGCCCTCCCTGACCGCGTTAATTGCAGAGGAAAGCTGGATAAAGGGCCTGGCCGGCGTTTCAGTCAGGAATGCGCTTGTCTCTACAAAGGCCGGAAAACTTGCCGGGGATTTGTTATTTACCCACAGGGGGCTCTCAGGCCCGGTTATACTTGACACATCAGCCTACTGTGCTTACCTTGAGCCGCCTTATATGCTGGAAATCAATTTTGCGCCCGGGTTTGAGCCAAATGAACTTAAGACCAACAGGTCGGTATCAAATATTTTAAAGAACCATATCCCAAAATCCCTGGCAATAAACCTGCTCGCGGCAAATAATATATTGCCCGGAAAGGCGGGTTCGGCTTTGAGTGAGAGCGAGAAAAAAACCGTTTTAAAAATAATGCATGAAACCGGCGTAAAAATAATATCCCGGGAAAAGGAAGGGGAAATGGTTACAGCTGGCGGGGTTGAGCTAAAAAACCTGAACCCGGTGACAATGGAGTCAAAACTGGTGAAAAATATGTATTTTTGCGGTGAAATACTCGATATAGACGGGCTTACCGGTGGGTTTAACCTCCAGGTGTGCTGGTCAACAGGGTATCTGGCGGGGCTGGCAGCCGGGGACACACTTTAAATTTTTTTGATAAAAGAGGCTACCATTTTAGAGGTTGTTTGAAAAGTAATAAAGTATAGACGATAGTGTTGTCGTAAAT
>JANQGS010000040.1 GCA_028277195.1 Candidatus Gastranaerophilales bacterium | reverse complement strand
CCCGCCCTGGAGGAGATTAAAGGGCGAAGCCCTTTAATAATTTCTATATAGATTTTGAATAAATTTCCTTAAAATTTTTATAGAAATCGTGAAGGGCGGAGCCCTTCACACACCTCCTGGGTGGGGTGGGCGGGTGATTTTAAGGAAATTTATGAATTGCTTAATTAGCAATTCGAGTCATTAAGAGCCTATCCGACAAATAATTATCATTGTCACCCTGATAATTATCATTGTCACCCTGAACTTGATTCAGGGTCTCAAACGACTGAGACCCCGGGTCAGGCCCGGGGTGACACCGGACAAAATTAACTTAGCAGAACACTAGCGAATGGCGGATTCAATTTGATTATGTTCATTTATAAACCTCTTTGCGCTGTTTACCGGTATGGCAAAACCTATCCCTATATTTGACTTGTTATTGTCAGGGTTATAAATTGACTGGTTTATGCCGATAACCTCCCCTTCCAGGTTAAGCAAGGGCCCGCCTGAGCTGCCCGGGTTTATGGCTGCGTCAGTCTGTATTTTGTTTCTCTTTTTGTCAACCCTGCTTATTATTCCCGTTGTAAGCGTCCTGTTAAAACCGAAAGGGTTGCCCAGTGCCAGCACTTTCTGGCCTACCCTTATTTTTGAGGAATCCCCGAGCTTTATGGCCTGTAAAGGTTTGTCGGGACTAATTTTTATTAATACAAAATCACTGTCGTTATTACCCGGCGTAACTATTTTACCCACATAGTCCCTGCCGTTGGGAAGGGTTATTTTTATGTCCTTAAAACCCTCAACAACGTGCCTGCTCGTCAATATAAGACCGTTTGAGCTTATGATACAACCCGTTCCGCTTGATATGCCCTCGCTTATATCAGCGTCAATATTAACAATAGAAGGCGATACCTCCTCGTAAATCCTTATATTCACCTGCTCATCAGCAGAATAGCTCTGTGAAAAAACAGGGGACGGAAAAAGAATTAAAAAACACAAAATTAAAGTAAAAAAAACTTTATTAATAACCACCTATGCAAGCCTCCCCAAAAAATGATAAAATAATAAATTATACAGAATATTATTTAGTCAGAGTTGTAAAAAAACTATACCTGAGAGTAGAACTGTTATTAAACTAAAGGAGTATTTACCATTAGTTTATCCTATAGAATAGCTGCTATTTTATCCTGCTCCACTTTATTAATTGTGGGTTCTATAGTATTATTAAAATCAATGTCACTGGACTATTCAACCGTTTATGCCGCAGGTAAATACTCTGTTATAGGAGCTTTAGTTTCAGGCCTGTTCGGGTATTTAATAGGAAAAGTGTTTGAACAGAAGAAAGAACATAATAGGAAATGAAAACAAAAAACACGGCTGAATCGCGTATTAAACGAAAGAAATTTGCCCTGGTAACTAAATTTGCATTCATTATTAGCATCTCAATTGCTTTCACTGTATTTTTTGTGGCGGCTTTTAACAATTATGCCAGCACCATAATAGTAGAACAGTATAAGGCTGATAAAAAAAGCGAATTCAGGGCAATAAGCAATTTAGTCCATAAAAAATATGATGAAGTTTTTTTTGGCGGCAATGAAGTCCCGGAGAGTTTCAAAAACTTTATAAGCGGCCTTATTGAAAATAACCTTGTTTTCCAGGTAAGGATTGTTAATAAGGTAACCGATAAGCAGGTATGGTCCTCAAATGAGTTTGTAAGGAAAAAAGACATAAACACAAGAGAACAAAGACTGGAAAAATTCAGCTTTGACAGCAACGACCACATTCTTACGGTTACGTTCCTGCAGGATAAGGCTGTTTTAAGCCTGGTAAATGTCTTAAAAAACGGAAACTATATGCTGGCGGCCACGTTTATAATATTCGGGGTACTCTCGGCCTCACTGCTGGCAAGACAGGTCACAAAACCGATTGAGGAACTCGTTACAGGGGTCTGGGAATTTTCAAAAGGAAACCTGGAATACAGGACGTCAATAAAAACGGACGATGAAATAGGAATCCTCGCAAAAACATTTAACTATATGGCGGAAAAACTGAACGAGCTGTATACATCCCTGGAAAAAAAGGTCAGGGAAAGAACGGCCCAGCTGAGCAGCAAGAACGAGGAGCTAAACAGGGCGTATGAAGAATTAAAGGATGCCCAGGCGCTGCTTGTGCATAACGAAAAAATGAGGTCACTGGGCGAACTGGTCGCGGGCGTGGCGCATGAGCTGAATAACCCGATAAACTTCATCTACGGGAATATGACCCACCTCAATGAATATTCCGAAAATTTAATAGCAATAATCTCAAAATATGAAGAAATAGAAAAAACCTTTGAAAACGGTAATTTTGATGAAATTAAAAAATTCAAGGACGAAATAGAATACGATTTCATAAAAGAAGACATACAGGAACTCATAAAAAGCTGCATAGAAGGAGCTGAGCGCTCAAAGCATATAGTGCTGGAGCTAAAGGACTTTTCACGCCTTGACCAGGGAGTTATAAAGGAAATAGACGTGAATGAAAGCATTGACAGCACCCTGAACATATTGAGCAATAAATACAAAAACAGGGTCAATATTGAAAAAGGTTACGGTGAATTGCCGATGCTCAACTGTCACGCCGGGCAGTTAAACCAGGTGTTCATGAACGTACTTGATAACGCGGCCCAGGCAATTGAGGAGAACGGAAAGGTCTGTATCAAAACAGGAGTTGAAGATGATAATATCGTTATAATAATTGAAGATACCGGTACGGGTATTGACGAAGAAGTACTGCCCAAAATATTTGACCCGTTTTTCACAACAAAGGCCGTAGGCTCAGGAAGCGGGCTGGGCCTCTCCATAAGCTATAAGATAGTTAAAAGCCACAACGGGACTATAGATGTGGAGAGCGAAAAGGGCAAGGGTACAAAATTCACGATAAAAATACCGAAAAACTGGGAACAACAACAAAAAACAGGAGAAACAGAAAAAGCAGCCCATGAATAAATACACAATACTGGTAGTAGACGATGAAAACGACAACCTGCAACTCTTTGTCAGGACATTAAGGAAAAACTATAATGTCATATCAGCCGACAACGGGGCGGAGGGACTTGAAATCCTCAGGAATGAGGACGTGAACATGATTATTTCCGACCATAAAATGCCCGGGATGGACGGTACGGAATTTTTAAAGCACTCCATTGAACTGAACCCTGACGCGATAAGGATACTGGTTACGGCGTTTGCCGACTCGGAAATACTTGTGGGGGCTATAAATGAGGGCAAAATATACAGATACCTGAAAAAACCCTGGACACCGCCCGAGCTTCTAAATACAGTAGAAGCCTGTTTTGAGGTCTACCAGTTAAATATTGATAACCAGAAACTGGCGCGCGACCTGAAAGAGCTGTTTCTGGGCACGATTGCCGCAATTATGGAGGCGCTTGACGCTAAGGACACCCATACATCGGGAAGGAGCAAGAGGGTTACCTTTTATGCCCTAAAAATCGGCCAGGCCTACGGCTTGTCGAATGAAAGGATGAGTGAGCTTGAGCTGGCGGGCTTACTGCACGATATCGGCATGATAGGAGTGCCCGTAAATGTCCTGAGCAAGCCGGGTGATTTGAGCGAGGAAGAGTATGAAATGGTAAAGGACCACCTTACAATAGGAATAAAAATCCTCCAGGAAATAAAGCAGCTTAACCATGTAATAAAAATAGTCGAGTCCCATCATGAGCACTATGACGGAAAAGGTTACCCGCAGGGACTTAAGGGCGATGAAATACCGCTGGAGTCACAAATAATTGCCGTTGCAGACGCTTATGACGGTTTAACCTCGGAAAGGGCCTACAGGAAAAGTATGGAGCATAAAGATGCCGTAAGCCTCATTAAGGCTGCCGCCGGCTCACAGTTTGCCCCGGACGTAATTGACGCGTTCGTTAATGCAATTGACAGCGCAAAAGACGAGGTTAAGGTTTTTGAACAAAAGAATTTAAAAAACCTTGATTTTTTGACAAATTTTAATTAAATTCAGAATGCGTGATTGTTATACTGCATTGCTTAAATAATTCCGAATTTATAAGCACATTCTGGTATAAAAATTATAGCAAAAATGCCCACGTAGTTCAGCAGGATAGAACGTCACCCTCCTAAGGTGAATGTCAGGGGTTCGAATCCCTTCGTGGGCAATTTTAATGCCTTGATATAAGCGGTAAATATTAAAAAATAATGCAAAAATGTGTTAAAATAAAACGATACTCCGGCATCTATGCCAAAGGCAGGAAGAAAACCGGAGTTTACATATATAATTATACACATATTTAAATTAAATTTCAATGGGAGTAATATTTGGACAAATACAATTATAGCCTGAATAATGAAAGGTTAAAGAGATATAAGCCCGGTAATAAAAGCACGAAAGATGATATTTTAAATAATTATCTATGGAATATCAGGCTTTCCAAGGAGTTATACCCAATAATAGCACTTACAGAAGTAACTCTCAGAAATCATTTAAATAATGCTATAAGTCAAAATATAAAGGAAAAATGGCTGCTTGATAATGATTTTGTTAAAAATTTTCTAAAAGATAAAGAATTAGCAAGGTATTTAGAGGTTTACAAAGATTTTAGTAAAAAAGGGAATCTTACCGAAGGCAAATTAATAGCTGAATTGAGCCTTGGTTTTTGGGTTAATCTTTTTAATAAAAAGTACAAGGTTAGCTTATGGCATAAAAAAGAAGTTTTTGAAACAGTATTTCCGCATTTTATTCTAAAGGTTCATAATCGTATTAGCTTTATATATCCTAAATTAAAGGAATTGCAGTATATAAGAAACAGAATCTCACACCATGAGGCAATTTTTGATTACCCTAAAGGGCTTAATAACTGCTATAAAGAAATTTTGCTTTTATTAGGCTGGCTATCACCTGAAATAAAAGAAATGGCGTTAGAAATTTGCAAGTTTGAGCAAGTCTGGCAAGAAAGAACAATAGTAAGTTTAAAAAGCTAATTCCATAAAAATTTGTAAACTACAGCAAAAATGCCCACGTAGTTCAGCAGGATAGAACGTCACCCTCCTATACCGATTTCAATAAGTAATCTTAAAATGAAATTAATTAACTTAAATCGGTATGCGTAAGCAGAGAGCGACGTTTTCTTAAAGTCGGGCTTTGCCC
>JANQGS010000288.1 GCA_028277195.1 Candidatus Gastranaerophilales bacterium | reverse complement strand
AAACAATAAACAATACAGGGCACAGCCCGGGAAAATAAGTGAAACACAAATTAAGGCGTATGGCAGGAACGCCTTATTTGTGCTGGTTGCGAACCGGTGATAATGAACTCAGAGTCAAAGCTGGCCCCGCCATCCCGTGTTGAAACCGTTATAAGCCTTACCGCATTGGGACGCTGCACCAGCGCCGGGGAGGAAACATGCATTACGCCGTTTCTCCTGTTTATTTCCGCGATATGGTAATGCCCGCTAAGTACCGCTATAACATTATTATGCCCGTCCAGGACCTCAAGGTATTCTTTTGCGTTAAGAATATAGTGGTCATTTGATTTAAACGGCTCAACCACAGGGAAATGCTGGAATATTAAGGCGTATTTATCGCTGTTTTTCTCCAGCTGCCCGTCGAGCCATTCCAGTTCTTTTGGTGAAAACCTGGCATGCGCTGTGGGTATATTATCTATAGTGCCGTCCATGCAAATAAATATAAAATCATCGATTATAAAACTGTAATAGGGTTTTGTGCGGCTGGAGCCGTTGAACCTGTTCATTTCCGCCACAAAATCCCGCTTATTCAACCCCGGGCCAACGTCGTGATTCCCGGTTGTCCAGTACCAGGGGGCGTTTAGCTCATTTGCCGCGGTCGTGAATTTTTTAAGAAGGTTTTTATCCGGTATATCAATCATATCCCCGGTAAATATAACAAAATCAAGGTCCTCAACGGCATTAACCCGCCTTACCGCATTTTTGAGGAGTTCCCCGGACTGCTCAAGCATCCTGCGACCCCTGTTCTTGCTCCTGTCTGTTATATGCACGTCAGTAAAATGAACGAACTTCACCTCCCCGGCAAAGGCATGTTCCCCTGCCAGCAGGCAAACTGCTATTGCCGCAAGTAAAACGCTTTTAAATTCCCGTTTAATGCTCAAAACTCCCTTAATCCTCGTCCAGCAGTATATCAATAAGCCTTGATTTTTCTATGGAATTTGCGAGCAGGCTGTCTGATTTTTTGATATTCTCGACAAGCGGCGTATAATCCAGGGTATTGCTTTTTATAATTATATCAAGGATTTCATCCCCCACAGCCTCGTGGTATGCCCAGCCCGCGTTAATAATCTGCTGCGGGGTGTTGGGTTTTTCCCCTGCTTCACCGTCCTTTCTTGAAGATGCTATTAAAATGCCGTATTTCAGCTTTTCCACCGCTTCCAGGCCTATGTTCAGGTCCTCTTCCCTGAATAAATTACTGTCATCAATAATATTTTTAATTTCAGCGTTAATATGCCCGACCAGAGCGCTGAAATCCTCTTTCAAGCCGTCAAGCCCCGCTTTAAACCCTAATGTTGTATGGAGCTCGTCAGAAAGCCCGGAGAGCGCGACAAACCATTTATGGGTATTTTCCGCTTTTTTGTTGAGGTTTAGCCTTGTGAGTTCGCTATAGAGAAGCTCTTCCCTTATCGCCAGGGTGGGCAGGTAGCGTATTTTGGCTTCCGCTATGCTCCTGAACACCCCGAGCTCGGCAAACAAACAGTAATAAGCCGGCCCGAGCAGCCTGAGCGAAAACAGGTCGGACATAAGCGAAAAGGTCAATTTTTCCGCGATTTTTCTCTTTTCTTCCGGTATGTCTTTTTTATTCCCTATTAGTTCATCAAAATGCTTTTTTGTAACAGCCCTTAATGATTCCGCGTTGGCAAAGGCATTTTTCACCAGTATGGGCCAGTAAAGCGGGTTTGAACTTTGAAGCACGGGCACGTAGAGCGCCAGGGGCTTTTTCTCGAGGTCTGAGGCAAAAGGCAGGTTAGCCGTGTATTTATGGGTATTTCTTGTCAGGAAATCCTGGGTAAGCATGACAATCCTTGAGTCAAACTCTTTAAAATTAGGCTTTGTATTGAGCACTTCCGCCAGGAAAATATAGGTTTCCGAGGCTATGACATTAGCCGGGAGGTGCGCCAGCAGGGAGTGCATTTCGAGAAATTTCGCCATGCAATCCCTGTAGGTTGCGAGGGCTTTTTCCGTGTTATCACTGTTTGTAATGGCAGTGTTGAGCTCCTGCTTGATTTTTTGGAGGTTTTGCCTGCAATTACTTATAAAGGCAGCATTTTCCCTGTCCTCAATTTTTAATTTGTTTTCATAAACAATATCAAGCCTGGCGAGCTTTTCAATTAAAATGCCAAAAATTTTCCTGAACGCAATATTTCTCAATAGGGCACCTCCAGCTTTTCAATTTCATCCTGCCATTCCCGGTATTTTATTCTGCAGGCATGATTCCAGAATTTTTCTATAGCATAGTATGCTCTTTCTTCTCGATGCATGATATGGACCACTACATCGCCATAATCAAGAAGATACCATCTGTTTCTTAAATCGGCCTCCTCTTTTTGGGGCAGAATTCCATAAAATTTTTTAACGGTTTCCCTGGCGTAGCTCGCAAGGGTTCTGGCGTGGGTTGGGGAGTTTGCGCTGCAAATAACGAAATAATCGGCTATTACGGATATATTGCTGATATTCAGGATATCAACATCATCGCCGAGTTTTTTATCCAGTACCCCGGCGGCCACACAGGCAAATTCCCGGCTATCATGCTCTTTCAATTTACCCTCCCTGCTTTTTAAGAATTTTTGACCAGGAATCCCGCAGGGTTACAATCCTGTTAAACACCGGCTTGCCCCGCTCGTACTCCTGCGGGCAAAGATAAAAATACCCCGTCCTTTCAAACTGGAACCTGCTCCCGGGCGGGGATTTCAATACAGACGGCTCTGCACGGCAGTCTGTGAGTATTTTAAGGGAATTTTCATTCACGTCATTTTCAAGGTTTTCCAGGGTTTCATTTTTTAATAGCCTGTCATATAGCCGCACTTCAATGTTTCCCGCATGGCATGCCGAGACCCAGTGTATTGTTCCTTTTACTTTTTTCCCGGAAGTATCCTGCCCGCTTTTTGTTGCGGGGTCGTATGTACACCTTAGCTCAATTATCCCGCCGTTTTCATCTGTTATAACCTTTTCGCACTTAATTATATAGGCATGCCTGAGCCTTACCTCACCGCCGGGTTTTAGCCGGAAGAACCCTTTTGGCGGGTTTTGCGTAAAATCATCCCTTTCTATGTAGATTTCCCTTGAAAAAGGCAAATCCCTTGACCCGGTAAGCGGCACATCATGCGGGTAATAAGGCGCGTCCAGCATTTGCGTTTTTCCCTCGGGGAAATTTTCTATAACAACCTTTAGAGGGCGCAGAACGCATAATACCCGCGGCGCTTTTGTGTTCAAATCGTCCCTTATATAGTGCTCAAACTGGGCATAATCGACCACGCTGTTTGCTTTTGCGATTCCCACGCTCTCACAAAAGTTTTTTACGGCTTCGGGCGTGACGCCCCGCTGCCTTAAACCTGAAATAGTAGGCATCCTGGGGTCATCCCAACCATTTACGTATTTTTTTTCAACCAGCTCAAGGAGCAGTCTCTTGCTCATTACCGTATAGTTAAGGTTTAAACGGGCAAATTCATACTGGCAGGGCCTGGGCTTCCGTACTTCGCACTCTTCCAGTATCCAGTCGTAGAGTTCCCTGTTATTTTCAAACTCCAATGTGCATATGGAATGGGTAATCCCTTCTATGTAGTCGGAAAGACAGTGCGTAAAGTCATACATCGGGTAAATGCACCATTTATTGCCCTGCCTGTAGTGCTCAGTGTGGCGTATCCTGTATAAAACCGGGTCACGCATTTTCATATTCGGGTTTGCGAGGTCAATTTTAGCCCTTAGCACGTACTCGCCGTCTTTAAACTCACCCGCGCGCATCCCGCTGAACAGCTCAAGGTTCTCTTCAACACTCCTGTCCCTGTAGGGGCATGGCCTGCCCGGTTGTGTTACCGTGCCCCTGTGCTCCCTTATTTCATCTTCGGGGAGGCTGCATACGTACGCTTTACCTTTTTTTACCAGAAATTCGGCGTATTCATAGAGTTTTTCAAAGTAATCAGAGGCAAAAAACAGCTTATCGCCCCGGTCAAACCCGAGCCATTTAATGTCGCGCTTGATTGCCTCAACGTATTCGTAATTTTCCTTTGTGGGGTCAGAATCGTCCATTCTAAGGTGGCAAACACCGCCCGGGTAGTCAGCGGCTATGCCGAAGTTAATGAATACGGATTTTGCGTGGCCTATATGCAGGTAGCCGTTTGGTTCTGGAGGGAATCTCGTTACCACCCTGTTGCCGTAAGTACCTTTTTCCAGGTCCTGGTCTATAATTTGTCGTAAAAAGTCCTTGCTTTTATCAGTCATCTACTACTCTGTTAAATAAAAATTATCTAATAAATAATGTTCATTTCTTTTCTTTTTGAACGCAAAAAGAAAAGAAACGAACCGAAGTTTGCGTTTTCCTCCCCAACTTGAAGTCGTAAATTGCGACTTCAAGTTGGTAAATTCTTCAACTGTTAGCTGTTTTTGCAATTATTTTTATCCCTAACAGATTATTCGTATATTTTTATCCATTATAGTTTATCATTACGGAAGTTTTTGGGCAATTAAATATAAACGTTCCTCCTGCGCCTCACTGCCTGGTAATACACCATCTCGTACCGCCCGGCGGTTTCTTCCCAGGTAAAACGCTTGCTCATGGCGTTTTGCCTGAGGGAATGTATTGCTTTTTTGTTGTGGTAATAAGTATAAGTAGCCCACCCGACTGTATTAAATATAGCGTCAGCGGTTAAATCGTAAAACTTAAACCCCGTTCCCTCAAGGGTTTGCTCATTAAAGTTCTCAACGGTATCGTTAAGCCCGCCGGTTGAGCGCACTATGGGCAAAGTCCCGTACCTCAGGCTATACATCTGGTTTAAACCGCACGGCTCAAACCTTGAGGGCATAAGGAAAAAGTCCGAGCCCGCCTCGATTTTATGCGCCAGTTCATCGCTGAAACCTATATTAACCGCGATTTTTTCCGGGAAAAACCGCGGAGCCCCGCCAAAATAAAAATGGGCCCATACTTCCCCGGCCCCCAGCAGTACAAACTGCGCGTCCAGCCCAATCAATTTATACAGGGCTTCCGCCAGGATGTCCACGCCTTTTTGCCTTACCAGCCTGGTTACTATGCCAAATAACGGCATATCATCCCTTACCGGCAACCCGAACGCTTTTTGCAGGTCGCGCTTGCACTCGGCTTTTCCCGAAAAATCACTTTCTGAGTAGTTTTTTACGATGTATTTATCGGTCTCAGGATTCCACTCATCATAATCACAACCGTTAAGTATGCCGTAGAGGTCTCCCGCTCGCTCCCTCACAACTCCGTCAAGCCCCCATCCGTGTTCAGGGCTTTGTATTTCCCTTGCATAACCGTCACTTACGGTTGTCAGGAGGGTAGAATTGAGTATTCCGCCCTTTAAAAGGTTTACCTGGTCGTTATATTCCAGTTCAAGAAAATTGTAATGCTTCCAGCCAATACCCATAACATCCATCAATCCCTCATAAAAACTGCCCTGGTGCTGCATGTTATGGATAGTTAGCACGCTTGCCGCGTTCCCGAGAGGGTCATGCCTGTATATTGTGTTTAAGAATATTGGTATTGCCGAGGTTTGCCAGTCATTTGCGTTAATTACATCAGGATAAAAACCCAGTTTCTTGCATAGTTGCAGGCATGCCCTTGAAAAGAACACAAACCTGTTGTCATTATCCATATAGCCCTGCCCGCTGTCGTCATTGTAGAGGTTTTTCCTGCCGAAATACTGCTCATGTTCTATAAAATAAACGGGAATGCCGGTCCCGGGGATTTTTCCTTCATAAACCCCGCACCAGGCTTCCCCGATTATGCCCATAGGCACGCCAAGCGGTTCATTTATAGGGGTTAAGCCGTATTTATCCCTGTCAATCACAGAGTACCCCGGCATTACAACCCTTACGTCATGCCCGAGTTTTTTGAGTTCTTTGGGCAATACACCCGCAACATCAGCCAGTCCGCCTGTTTTAGCAAACGGCACGGCTTCCGGGGCGCATATCAGTATTTTTAACTTTGGCCGCATATTCTACTCCACAAACAGGGATAACTGGGGCGTCCCATCGGTAACATCATTGGAATTGCGTTTTTTAACCGAAATTTGGGCCGCATAGTCTTTTTGCATCCTGTTCATAAGCTGTTGCGAGCGGTTTATGACCGCGGCGGGCAGCCCCGCCATCCTGGCAACCTGTATGCCGTAGCTCCTGCTTGCCCCTCCGGGGACCACTTTCCGTAAAAATACTATCTCATCGTCATTTTCTGATATTGTCATCCTGTAATTCTTTATTTCCGGGTGTTTTTCACACATTATGTTCAGCTCATGGTAATGAGTTGCAAATATGGTCCTGGCCCGTATTTTGCGGGTTATATGCTCTGCAACGCTCCAGGCTATGGCAACACCGTCATAAGTGCTTGTTCCTCGCCCTATTTCATCAAGCAGGATAAAGCTCCTGTCGGTTGCGGAGTTTAAAATGCCCGCTGTTTCGGTCATTTCTACCATAAAGGTTGACTGGCCCGTTGATAAATCATCAACCGCCCCGACCCGGGTAAATATTTTGTCCACTATGCCTATGCGCGCTGATTTTGCCGGCACAAAGCCGCCTGTCTGGGCGAGAATTGCGATTAAGGCGTTTTGCCTCATATATGTTGACTTGCCTGCCATATTAGGCCCGGTAAGTATCATAAGCATTGGCGATGAAATATCAAGGTCATTCGAGACATAGCTCCCGAGCGGCAGTATCTGCTCAATAACCGGGTGGCGGCCCTCCTCTATTATTAAATCCCTGGAGGCGTCTATTTCGGGTTTTACGTAATTATGCTCTGCTGCCACAACCGCAAATGACAGCAAAACATCGAGCAGGGCAAGCGATTTTGCCGCCTCTCTTGTGTTCGCAACAAATTCCCCGGCGTATTCCCTGAAATTAGAGAATATCCGGTACTCAAGTTCGGCGCTTTTTGTGCCCGCACTTAATATTTCGTTCTCATGTTCTTTTAATTCAGGTGTTATATACCTTTCAGCTCCTGTAAGGGTTTGCTTTCTTATGTAATCCCCGGGCACAAGCGAGGTATTTGAGTGCGTAACCTCGATAAAATAGCCAAAAACCTTACTGTAACCTACTTTTAAAGATTTTATGCCTGTTCTGTCCCTCTCTCTCCGCTCAAAATCTGTTAACCATTTTTTCCCGTCGCCCAGCAGGTTTTTAAGGTAATCGAGCTCTTCATTGACGCCCGGCTTAATGATATTGCCCTCTTTAATCCCGGCGGGCGGCTCTTCATCTATTGTCCTGTCTATAAGGGCGGTAAGGTCGGTTATTTTTTCGTCTTTTTCCGCGAATTTATTAAGCAGGTGAGACTTTGCATTATAGAGAACCTCTCCAAAAGAGGGCAGGACTTTTAGCGAATCCCTCAGGGCTATGAAATCCCTGGCGTTAGCCGAATTATTGCTTATTTTTGTCCCCAGCCGCTCAATATCATGTACCCTGTCCAGCAAATTAACCAGCTCAAGGCGTATTTTAGGGTTATCATATAACTCTTCAACCCCTTGCTGCCTTTGTTTTATTTCGTTAATATCCTGGAGAGGCTGTTGTAGCCATTTTCTTAAGAGCCTTGCTCCCATATTGGTCTTTGTCCTGTTGACAGCCCAGAGAAGACTGCCCTCGTACTTGCAGTCCCTTACCGTTTGCACCAGTTCAAGGTTTCTGGCCGCGCCCGCGTCGATTGCAACGAATGCCCCGGTCTCGTAAGGCGATATAACATCAAATTTAGGCGGGTTTTCCTTTTGGGTTTCCAGCAGGTAGTCGATTATGACTCCCGCGGCGGTCAAACCCTCGGTATATTCCGGATAGCCGAACGCTTCGAGGTTTTTTACATTAAACGCCTGTTTTATTTTTTCAAGGGCGGTTTCCTTTGCAAAAGCGGTATTTGGCCTTATGGTGCAATTATAATTACTTATGGCGCATTTTGGCAGGTCAGGGTACTCTTCCGGAACTATTTGGAACGGTTTTATTTCCCTTTTCTGGGCAGTGCTAAGTATTTCAGACGGCGCAACCCTGTTAATTTCCGATATTAAGGTGTCATAGGCGAGCGATGTGATTTTAAACTCGCCTGTTGAGATATCAACATAGGCAAATCCCCTCCTGCCTGACTTCTGAAGCGCTGTTACCGCTGCGAGGTAGTTGTTTTTTGAGCCTTCCAGCATGTTTATGTCGGTAATTGTCCCGGCTGTGATGGTTTTTACCACCCGCCTGTCGACAAGACCCTTTGCCGTTGCCGGGTCTTCCACTTGCTCGCATATGGATACTTTATGCCCTTTTTCCAGCAGCCTTGTAATATAGTTATCAGCCGCTTTTTGCGGCACGCCTGCCATTGGTATCCTGCCGAGCTTACCCCCGTCCCTGCCTGTCAGGGTGAGCTCCAGTTCTTTTGATGCCAGGACTGCGTCCTCAAAGAACGTTTCGTAAAAATCGCCCATCCTGTACATCAGTATAACCCCCTGGTTCTGTTTTTTTATTTTAAGGTACTGCCGCATCATGGGGGTTGCGTTTTCCGGGTTTATCTCAACGGTTTGGGTCAGGTTCAGGTTATTCATAATAAAACTAAACCATGTATAAAAAAGAGCGTCAACAAGATGCCTTTGATTCTCTTTTTAGCTGCATTTATTTACAAACCTGATATATAATATTATTGGAAGCACTCCAGGTGATTGCGAGGGAGGGGCGGCTATTATGAGCTTGCCTCTGCCCCTTGAGGAAAGTCCGGGCTCCACAGGGCAGGTCGCCGGGTAACTCCCGGTGCAGGTGACTGTGAGGATAGTGCCACAGAAATGTTGACCGCCGATGGCCTTCGGGCACAGGCAAGGGTGCAACGGTGGTGTAAGAGACCACCGGCAGTATCGAGAGGTACTGGCCAGGTAAACCCCGACCGGAGCAAGGCTAAACAGGGAATTAAGGCGGCCCGCCGTTCCCGGGTATGCTGCTTGAGGTGTGCAGTAATGTACATCCCAGATAGATAATCACCACTGTACAGAACCCGGCTTATGGAGCGCTTCCTTTTTTATTATTAAAAACCTGAAACAAATGTACTGGGTCTTAAACCAAGACCAAGGCCCGAAATGCTCTTTAAAGTCGATTGTGTATACGGGCCTATACCCGTATCACTGTCTTTAACAAGACTTTCAAGTTTTTTAAGCTCTGCAATTATTTTATCCTTATCATAGGAATCAAAGACTGAACCAAATTTTGACTGTAATTCCCGGAAATTCCCAACGTTCATGATTTTAGCCGCTTCTTTAGCGGAAACTCCCGCCTGTTTTGCTAAAAGCAGTATTGCAAGATAGGCGGTTTTATCTTCCAGGTCTTTTTGTGTATCAGTTGATTCAATGCCTTTTACAACTTTTTCCACAGAATCACCTGCCCGGCTAACTGAGCCGCTGCCGCTGGAAGAGCCGGAGGAGCTGACTGAGTTGTTTGCTTTGGCGGCTGTTGTTTGTGCTTTGGCTTCTGTTTTGGCTTCTACGGCATTCTCCGCCGTGGCCTGTGTATTTGCCATTTGAGTGCCGGTGCCGGTTAATTCCGCCTGTGCCTCTTTAATAGTTGACTCTGTGCCGGCAAAGTTTTTATCTTTATCTTTTATAAGATTGTCGTAAATTACCTGTAAGTTTTCTTTTGCGCCTTTTGCATCGCTTGCAATATAAGTGCTAAGGTCGGCAAATTCCCGCGCGCTGGCAATACCGTCAGGACTTTCAGTTGAGGTGCACTCCTGGAGAACTGTTAATGATAAAAATTCTCCTGCTGATACAACATCATTTGCGTCGTCCAGGGCAGCCGCGACCGATATATCCACGCCAAAGGAATCTTTATGATTTTTGGCCTCTTCAGTGGTTACTTTTCCGTCGCCATTGTCGTCAAATCCTTTAAGCGCCTGGTCTGCATAACACAAACCGGCGTCCACGTTTAAACTTCCGTCATTGCTGCTGCTACTGCTGTTATTATTGGTTGAGCCTGAGCCGGAAGCAGGTTTAGTATTATTGGAAGTACTGGAAGTATTGGTATATGTAATGTCATTAGAGCTGCCAACCGGTGCTCCGCCATTAAAGACAGAAACCTCTTTAGCGACGGTCTCTCCCGCGTTTGCCGACTTTCCCGCCGTTGTATCCGTGCTGTGCGAGCCTATATATCCTGTTATTTTCTTTACGTTTTCCGCTACATTTGCTCCGGACATAAATGCCTCCTATTTTGCATATTTTTAAACACACTATCAATACTAGGTATATATTAACTATATAAAGTAATTCTTTTTATAATAATTGCCTTTTTTTGTCCCAAAAAATTACTTTTTTAATAAAACTTAATAAAATATTTTTAAAGCGCTAATTCCTTGTGTGTGCTAATCTATTGTTGTAAATTAAAGTTAATGTGACAGTGTCAACCCGAAAGGTGAAATAAACATGGTAAAGAAAATCATTACAGAGGACACAAAATTATTTATGACCGGCAACGAGGTCATAGCTTATGCGGCGGTGGCAGCGGGAGTGGAATTTATGTACGGTTACCCGATTACCCCGCAAAACGAAATTATGCACACCTGGTGCAAACTCCTACCTAAAACAGAAGCCGGCTTTCTCCAGACAGAAGATGAGATATCAGCCGGTTTTTCCACGATAGGCGGGATTTTAGCCGGGAAAAAGGCGTTCACCGCTACAGCAGGCCCGGGCAACGTCATCATGCAGGATGCCATGTCAATGGCTGAAATGATGAGAATACCCTTTGTATGCGCGGTTATGCAAAGAGGCGGGCCGAGTACCGCTACCGTTATCTATGCCCAGCAGGAAACAACCCTTACATGCTTTGGCGGGAACGGCGAAGGATACAGAATAGTATACTCAACCGCAGGCCATCAGGACTTATACGACTATACGATAAAAGCGTTTAATACGGCATGGAAATATAAATTCCCGACATTCCTCCTGGCTGACGGATACCAGGGCAAGATGAGAGAGCCTTTAGTGGCTTATGACCCGGAAGCAAGGGGGATTAACATGGTCCCGGCCACGCCGGCACTGAGGGATAATGGCATTGCCGGGATTGACAGGGATGCCGTCCATATGAGGAATACTTTCAATATGGAAGAGGAATTAATGGAAGTGCTCGACTCATACGAGGCGGAGTTCCGGAGAATTGCCCCGGAAATTGAGGAGTATGCCGAGTACATGGCAGAAGACGCCGATATATTAATCATTGCCCATGGAATAGTGGCCAGGAGCGCGAAAACCGCCATTGACGAGCTCAGGGCAAAAGGCATTAAAGCCGGGCTGTTCAGGCCGATTACCCTGCGCCCGATGCCGGCTGAGCCGATGAGGAAAGCTGTTGCCTCGGCAAAACAGGTGCTTTTCACCGAGTCGGCAAACGGCCAGATGGCAAGGTTAGCCCTGGAGAAACTCTACGGCTTAACCACGCCATACGAAACACTCTTCAAGATGGGTGTAGGCGTGACCGGCGGCGATATAGTGCAGAAGGTAGAGCAGATGAACGGTGCAATGGCATGCAGGTAGGAAAAGGAGACCAACAATGTTAATAAACCCCGCAGCACAAAACCCATACATCCACTACAATAAGCCTCATCAGCCGGCATTTGCATTGAATCCTCCAAACATTGTAAATCTCTTAAGAGTAATAGCAAGAGCGAAGGAGGACCTAGAACTAATAGGCCAGCTTGAATGTCCTGGTCGTTTATTACCTATAGTAAGGGAAAGAAGAGCTGACATGGCAGAATTAGCAAGTGAAAGATTGTATGAACTATTGCCTCAAGATAGATATAAAGACCTCTTTCCTAGATAAATAACAAACTAACAGGAAACCCAAATGCAACTCAGTGAACTCACAATTAGAATAATACTGCTTTTCCTGCCGGGAGTAATCTGCTGGTTCTTCCTGGAAAAATTCATCATCTGAATTTTTAGAAAAAATAGATTACAACAAAGGAGGTAAATAATATGGGCGGAAGTTTAAGAGATTATGATGCTTATGAAAAAAGAGGCATAAATGCAAAACCAAAGAATGAGCCCCCCCCACCTAAAGCCCCTCCCGGAGGGATAAAACCAAATACAAACCAAACACAAAAAAATAATAAATAAAAGGAGAAACACATGCCACAACTACTAAACCTTGAACCAAACCTGCCGCAGGCGCAGAATAAAGAACCCGGCGCAAGCAAGTTCTGCCCGGGATGCGGCCACGGTATGATACTTAAAACACTGGCATTCGCAATAGATGACCTTAACCTGCACGAAAGAACAGTGTTCGGTTGCGATATCGGGTGCAGCCTCCTGGCGTGGAACTACATGAACGTGGACTCGGTCCAGACCCACCATGGCCGCACAACCCCGGTTATCTACGGCGTCACAAGGGCAAGGCCCGATACGGTAGGCATCGCCTACATGGGAGACGGCGGCGGGCTGGCTATCGGAGCGCAGCACCTTGTTAATGCCGCTGTGAGAAATGAAAAAATGCTCGCGGTGATGGTTAATAACACAAACTACGGCATGACCGGCGGACAAATGGCACCAACCACCCTGCCGGGACAGGTTACTGAAACCACACCCTACGGCAGGGATACAGAAGTTACGGGAAAGCCCGCAAAAGGCGCTGAAATGGTGAGCGCAATCGCTGACCCGGAAAATGCTTTTGTTGAAAGGGCAACTGTTACAAACCTCCGCAAATTAAGAACCATATTTAAAAAAGCCCTCACCAACGTGGCGGATGGCCGCGGGTTCTCATTTGTAGAGGTGCTCTCGGTATGCCCCCTTAATTGGAGAACAAATAACGTTAATACCTGGGAAAAAATTGAGGAAATGGAGAGCTACTTTGAGGTAAAAAACTTCCTCTCTCCTCAGGAACTGGAAGGAGTTAAATAAAAATGGCAAGAACAAAAATAGTACTGGCAGGAGAAGGCGGGCACGGCGTCCAGAGTATAGCTAAAATCCTCGTGGAAGCCGGCTACGCGGCAGATAAAAAAGTACTCTACATACCGAACTTCGGCGTTGAGCAAAGGGGCGGGGTAAGTATCGCCTTTTGCCAGATTGCCGACGAGGAAATCGGCGAGCCCCGCTTTCTAAAGGGCGACATCGTTATAATGCTCTCGGACAGGGCCATTAACCGCTGCGCTACATACGTTGACGAGAACACAATCGTTGTTTATGACTCGTCAATCTGCGGAACAAAACCCCAAATGAAAGCAAGGGATATAATCGGCATCCCCGCCAACCAGATTGCCAATGACGAATTGAGCGCAAGGGTTTTCAATATAATAATCCTCGGGACTGTAATAAAAGCAACCGGCGTGCTTGATGCAGAGCATATAAAGGAGGCCATGGAAACCGCGTTTGGCAAGAAATTCGACGCTGACCCCGAATTAAGGGAGCTTAACTGCAAGGCCCTTGAAAAAGGGATGTCCTTAATAGAAGAAAAGGCGTCAGTGTAGGGAACGACCTGCGTAAGAAGGAGAAAACAACAATGACAGTAAAAAATAAAGGTATAGAAGTTGAAAAAGTAGGAAAAGGCAGGGCTAACTGGTACTTATTCACCGAGCTGTGCAAGGGTTGCGGGCTGTGTATCACAAAATGCCCGATTAATAAAAAAGGAGAAAAGTGCCTCCAATGGTCAAAAGAAGTAGGTATATACTCCACCCCTGCCGTGCAGCCTGACCCGGAAAAATGCATTGCGTGCGGCACATGTGAATTATTATGCCCGGACAGCGCAATCAGAATCGAAAAAAACAAGTAACTTAAGAAGCCGTCCGGTTAAAATTATAAAAATCAGGACCTGAAAGGGTTCTGTTGCAACAGTTCAGGCTATTATTCGCAAAAAATTTTATCAAAATATC
>JANQGS010000287.1 GCA_028277195.1 Candidatus Gastranaerophilales bacterium | reverse complement strand
TATATAGATTTTGAAGAATTTTCTCAAATTTTGGTAGTGGTCATATAGCAACTGATAACCTTTAAATGTCATTATTAGGCCAATACCCATCTTTTAGCCTTTCAGGCAAGTTCATTTTTTCATGTAAAATGCTTATTATCCCAATAGATTGACTTGACAAAATTTTAATAAAAACAAAATGTTTTTTATACTTAAAATAAAAAACATTCCTGATATCTTCATACGTAATTTTTTTCCAGGCTTCCGGACTTGAGGAAATTTTTTCAATGGCATTATGAAGTTCAAAAATATATTTATCAGCCTGCTCTTTCCCCCAATTTTTATTAGTATAACGCCATATCTCCATAAGCTGTTTTTGGGCAGTTTTATAAATTTTGCATTTCATTTCAATAATTTTCTTTTTGAGCCTGATTTATAATTTCAGTAGGATTAAATGGGATAAAATCGTTTTCATCCGCATTAAGCCCGTCTTTTAGTTGTTCATGAAGCCAGTGCCATTTGGATTTTTCCTGTAATTCATAATCCTTACGTATTAAATCCCTTACATATTCGCTTGCTGACTCATATAGACCATCAATGCCTATTTGCTGTGCTATGAATTTTTTTAATCTTCCTGAAATTCTTATATTAACGCTTTCAGACATATTTTAAACCCTTATGAATTATATATTTAAAGTATAACCGATACAAAATTTGAGTTCAATATATAAACTTATTGTTCACAAAATTTTATACGTTGGTATTACGTTCTGTACTCGCCGTTGATTTTAACGTACTCATAGCTCAAATCGCAACCCCGGGCAATGGCCTCGGCTTTCCCGTCCTCAAGCGTCAAAAGGATTTTGATTTCCTTTTCTTTTAGGACCTGCAAAGCTTTTTCCTCATCAAACACAACCGGCTCTCCCCGCATAAAGGTAATAATAGCCCCTGCAGTGCTGGAAAATTCTATACTTGCTCCCGCGGGAGTAAATTTTGCTCCTGAATACCCTGCCGCGCATATAATACGGCCCCAGTTGGCGTCTGAGCCGAATATTGCTGTTTTTACCAGGTTTGAATTGATTATTGATTTTGCTATGCTTTTTGCGTCCTGTTTGGTTACCGCGCCCTTTACATGCACCTCCATAAACCTTGTAACTCCTTCGCCATCGGTTACTATCTGCTTTGCAAGGTTAATATTTACGTAGTGAAGCGCCTCTTTAAACTTTTTATAGTCCTCATCTTCTGCTATTATAGGCTTATTTCCCGCTTTTTTGTTAGCGAGCACAATCACCATGTCGTTTGTGCTGGTGTCTCCATCCACGGAAATCATATTATAGCTATCATCAACGCTTTCTGAAAGCGCTTTTTGAAGCAAAGACCTTTCTATATCGGCATCTGTAGTAATAAATGCCAGCATTGTAGCCATATTCGGATGAATCATGCCTGAACCTTTGGCAATGCCGCCGAACCTGACCGTTTTGTTCCCGATTTTGGTTTCCACGGCAATTTCCTTGGGGAAGGTATCAGTGGTCATAATACCTTCCGCGGCATTTCCGGCAGAGGCAAAATCATTGTTTATAAGGCTATAAAGGTTTTTAATTCCTGTTGCAAGGGTATCCATGGGCAACTGAGTGCCAATTAGGCCGGTAGATGCGGTTAATACGGAGGATTTATCAGCATTAAGGCATTCGGCATAGGTTTTGGCCATTAATTCGTTGTTCCTGGCGCCTGTTTCGCCGGTGCAGGCGTTGGCTACGCCACTGTTTATTACTATGCCGTTTATTTTATTGGCGATAAGGTTTTTATTCCTTACTACACAGGGCGCTTTTACAAGATTTTGGGTGAATGTGCCCGCTGCTGCAGCCGGGACATCGCTTTTAACCAGGGTTAAATCTTTTTTTCTTTTTTTAATGCCCGTATGCTCACCTGCGGCTAAAAACCCCTGCGGGGCGGTTATACTGCCTTTAATTATTTTTATATCATCATTATAAACAAGTTGGGACACTATCCACACCCATCCTTTCATCCAATCCGAACATTATGTTCATATTCTGCACTGCCTGGCCCGACGCGCCCTTGACCAGGTTGTCAATCGCTCCTATGAGTATAATATTGCCTGTCCTGCCGTCAATTTTCATGCCTATATCGCAGAAATTAGACCCCCTTACCCAGCGTGTTTCAGGATACACGTCCTTTTCCATCACACGCACAAAATGCTCTTTCCCGTAATATTCCAGGTAAACCTGGTTTATATCCTCGTGTGTAAGTGTTTTATCCTTTAGTTTTGCGTAGCAGGCTGATAAAATGCCTCGCTGCATGGGGATAAGGTGCGGGACAAAGGTTATTTTAACGCCCAGCTCCTGCTCAATTTCCGGGGTA
The DNA here is from genome assembly GCA_028277195.1 of Candidatus Gastranaerophilales bacterium. Lineage (GTDB taxonomy): Bacteria > Cyanobacteriota > Vampirovibrionia > Gastranaerophilales > UBA9971 > JANQGS01. The sequence continues at coordinate 2,472 of JANQGS010000287.1, read as the reverse complement.
TGCCTGTGGGCGGCTATTTTATACGCTTTAATCGACTCATTGCATTCCGCAAAATGAACTCCGGGGTTTAATGACCTGCCAGCCCCTGTTACACCTGATTTAGCGTCTATAAATATTGTTCCGGTGTCTATTAATCCTTCTTTTACGGCAGGTAACAGGGTCATTATGCTACAGGTAGTATAGCAGCCCGGATTTGCAACCAACCTGGCTTCCTTAATTTCTTCCCGCTTCCGTTCACACAGGCCATAGACCGCTTCCCGGAGCAATTCCGGCGCTTCGTGTTCTGTATTATACCATTGTTCGTATATTTCCCTGCTTTTTAGCCTGAAATCAGCACCCAGGTCAATGATTTTAACTTTTTCAAGGATGGCGGGCTTAATCTTTTTGCAGGCAATGCCGTGCGGCAGCGCCATAAACAGCACATCAACCCTGTCAGAGAGCTCTTCTATGTTTTCCTCTACGCATTTTTGTTCAATTATACGGTTAAAATTCCGGTAAATCCCGGCATAGTCCTGTCCTGCATAGCTATGCGAGGTTATATATGATATTTCGGCAAGGGGGTGGCGGGTGAGTATTCTTGCCAGTTCCTCGCCTACATAGCCCGTTGCTCCAACTATTGCTGTTTTTATCATATTTGCCGTTCTTCAGGGGTTTATTTGATTTTAGCACATAAAAATTTTTGCATTTTATTTTCCTGTTTTTAATTTATAATAAGACGTAATTACAGGTGAGAACAATGGTAAAGCTCGGATTAAATATTGACCATGTAGCAACAATAAGACAGGCAAGGGGCGGGGTTGAGCCGGACCCGGCAGCGGCTGCATATATTGCGGAATCGGCGGGTGCGGATTCAATAACCGTTCATTTGCGTGAAGACAGAAGGCATATTCAGGACAGGGACGTGGAAATACTTTCCGGGACCTTAAAGACAAGAATGAACCTTGAAATGGCGGCTACAGAAGAGATGAAGCGAATTGCCCTTGATATTATGCCGCATAGTGTATGCCTTGTCCCTGAAAAACGCCAGGAAATAACTACTGAAGGCGGTCTGGATGTAGTAAGCCAAAAAGGTTTTCTGAAAGATTATATAAAACCATTTATTGAAAAAGGCGTTATAGTAAGTCTTTTTATAGACCCGGACATTGAGCAGGTAAAAGCCTCCGGTTATACCGGCGCGCAATTTATTGAAATACATACCGGCTCTTATGCCGAGGCGTTCGATACAATGGAAGAGGGGGAAGAATTCAGCAAGCTAAGGAATGCTGCCGGGCTTGCAATGGGTATAGGTTTACAAATCAACGCGGGTCACGGTTTAAATTATCATAATGTAAGTAACATGTTAACCATTCCCGGTTTTTATGAGTTCAACATAGGTCACTCAATCATATCCAGGGCGGTTTTTGTCGGGATTGAAAGAGCTGTCCGGGACATGAAACACGTACTGGGTTGAAAATTATTCTTTACAGGGTAATAATATATTTAGAGTATTATCGCGGGATGGAGCAGTCCGGTAGCTCGTTGGGCTCATAACCCAAAGGTCGGGGGTTCAAATCCCCCTCCCGCAACCAACTGATACAAAAGGCTTTCAGGAATCAACCGAGAGCCTTATTTTCAATTATGCGCCAAATGTGCTTAGAGGAAAAATTAACGAACAGTGTACCATGCCCCTCGTGTTTTGCCGTGTTTGACCAGATAACCTTCTGATACAAGCTCTGCGAGATGTTTTTTAACTGTATTAGGATTTGCGCCTGTTTTTTCTATGACATCTGATATGGTAATGCGCTCCTGGGCTTGCGCTATCTCCATAATCCCGGCTGACAACTTGGATAAGCAGGTCATTTGAGTAATATCTGTTCCTACCTTATACTCAAGCCTTATTTTCTGCTTTTGCATACTCCTGAGGTAAAATATTATCCACGGCTCATAATCGGGTGGGGTATTTAACCTCGTTAACGTCGTCTGTGTCTGTCTTAATGCTCGGTAATAACCTTCCTTGTTGTCCTCAATAATTGCCTCCATCGAGCTGTAGGGTACATAACTATAACCTGTTTTTAGTAGCAGCAAGGTAGTTAATGCTCTGGATAGTCTTCCATTACCATCCTGGAATGGGTGTATGGCTAAAAAGTCAACAATAAATGCGCCTATTGTAATTAAAGGATGTAAAAACCTATCCTCTAATAGTGCATTTGTAGTATTAACAAGCTCTTTCATTACCTGCGGGGTTTCAAAAGGTGATGTTGTCTCAAATACAATACCTATTTCATTGCCTTCCGGGTCGTATGCCATAACATTATTAGGCAGTTTTTTATACTCGCCACGGTGTTTTTCGTCTTTTGTTGAGTATTGCAACAGGGTTTTATGGAACTGTTTTATGTAATTTTCAGTAAATGGTATAACTTCCCAATTATCAAAAATCGTATCCATAAGTGCAGCATAGCCGGCGACTTCTTCCTCATCCCTTGAAGCAAAGGA
>JANQGS010000138.1 GCA_028277195.1 Candidatus Gastranaerophilales bacterium | reverse complement strand
AACGCTATGTTTTTGAAATCCCCCGACGAAGAACACTGGGTTTCAGCGAGTTTTTTCGCTGAAACCCAGTGAAATGATTTTTACCCTGTCAAACTTCCGTTAAACAACAGTTAAGCACCTCTGTTGGAGAAGTCAAAAGAATTATACAGGATTTTATGTACTCAACTCACGATGGCGCTGACAGATTGGGAGGATTGATGTTTTCGTAAATTTCTGGGCAAGGCTAAGTTCCTTCTCCAAAAACTCAAAAAACGCCCTGCCGTCAGTATTGCCGGTTTCGGCAAAAATCCCTCGCTCAGGGTGCGGCATCATGCCTATAACCCGGTTTTCCCTGTCGTACAAACCCGCTATATCCATGTCAGAGCCGTTGGGGTTGTTTTTATATTTAAGTAAAATCATATCCTCGGTTGTGTTTTCATCGGCAATGTATCTGCCTTCCCCATGGGCTATCGCCCATTTTATATCCTGGCCGTTAAACTCCAGTGGAACTTCTTCGCAGATGAATTTTGTATTTGTATTGTTAGAGAGGATTCCGGGCAATAACCCCGTTTCGCATAGAATCTGGAAACCGTTACAGATACCTGCCACAAAGCCTTTATAATCCTTTAAAGCCTTTACAACAGGGCTGAATTTAGCCAAACGGCCCGCTCTAATATAGTCCCCATAAGAAAACCCCCCCGGCAGGAATACTGCGTCGTATTTATCCAGGCCTGTTTCGTCATGCCAGACATAATCAGTGTCCCAGCCGAAAAACTCGCATGCCCTTTTTGTGTCTATATCGCAGTTTGTGCCCGGGAATACTATTACTCCTGCTTTTATCCTGCTCATACCTGGCTAAACCCCTTAATTTCATACTTTTCAAGAACCGGGTTTGATAATATCTCCTCGCATATTTTATCGAGCTTTTGTTTTGCGGCTTCTTCGTTCTCAGCACTTACATTAACCGTAAAAAACTTGCCCACCTGGACTTCTGGTTGCTCTTCCATGCCGGTTCTTTTTAAAACCGTGTCTATTGCCGCACCCTGCGGGTCACGCACGCCTGTTTTTAAGGTTACTATTACGTCTGCCCTGTATTTATTCATTTTTACTACAACTCCAGTCCCAAAATATCCGCTAATACCTTATAAGAGCCGACCAGGTCGCCCTTTTCTTCCCTGTAAACGTCCTTATCAAGGGATTCCATTGTGCCTTTTTTCCAGAAGCGGCAGGTATCAGGTGATATTTCATCCGCCAGGATTATCTGCCCGTCGGCTGTGCGCCCGAATTCCAGCTTGAAGTCCACAAGGGTTATGCCTTTTTGCTCCATATGTGTATATAATAGCTCGTTAATCCTGAGGGCCTGCTCTTCTATGCAGGCTAATTCCTTCTCTGTAACGTAATTAAAATATTTGATGTGCTCTTTAGCCAGGATAGGGTCGTTTAAAGAGTCATCCTTAAGATAGTATTCACATAATGTCGGCTTAAGTTCTATGCCCTTCTCAAATCCCAGCCGCCTGCACAGGGAACCTGCTGCCAGGTTTCTTACAACCACTTCCAGGGGTATTATGCTTACTTTCTTTGCCCTGAGGGACGTTTCATCGATAAATGACACTATATGGTTTTTAATCCCGCCTGTTTCCAGTAAGTTAAAGAAATATTTGGTGAAGGCGAGGTTAACCCGGCCCTTGTCGGCGAATTCGTCCTTTTTCAGGCCGTTAAACGCGGTTGCGTCGTCTTTAAAGCTGATTATTACCTCATCCTGCTTATCGGTTTCAAATATTTTCTTTGCCTTGCCTTCGTATAAAAGTAATGCTTCCGCCATAGTTAACTCCCTTCTTGTTTTACATTATTAATAATAACGTAAACATGGATGGAGGATTATGTTAAATAATGTAAAAAATTTTAGTGGTCAAATTATCCGTTTTTTTAAAATTTTCTCCGCAGGTACTTCCATATTAATTCCAAATATTGGAAAATATACATAATATGAAACGCAAATGGACAAATTTTGATATAACAATACTCGGCCTCTCAAAAAGCGGCATATCCGCCGCCAAATACCTTTCCGGCAGGGGCGCAAACTGTACTGTCAGCGAAAAAAGGCCCCAATCCCCGGAAGACGGTGAAACGCTAAAAGAACTCGAAAAACTTGAAATAAAAGTAGAAACGGGCGGCCATAAACAGGAAACCATTGTTAATTCGGACGTAATAATAACCAGCCCCGGCATCCCCCCGCACTCAGAGGTTATGCAGCTTATAAAAAACCGTAATATTGAATGTTTCGGTGAGCTGGAGCTTGCCTACAGGGAGTCCGGCAGGCCATTTATAGCCGTCACGGGCACTAACGGAAAAACCACAACCACAAAACTGGTCTCTGAAATACTGGAAAAAGGCGGGCTAAAAGCACCTGCCTGCGGTAATATCGGCATTCCCGCCACGGAATTTATTGATAAGCCCGGCATTGACTACTTTGTGGCAGAGGTAAGTTCATACCAGATAGCCACAAGCCCTACATTCACGCCGCAAATAGGTGTGTTTTTGAATTATACGCCCGACCATACCGATTGGCATGGCGATGAGGAAGAGTATTTCAGGGCAAAAGCATCGCTTTTTACTCAAAGACAACCTGCCTGGGCGGTTTTAAACGCTAAAAACCTCAAGATTGCCTATTTAAAGATTGAGATTCCCTCGAAAACCTGGTTTTTTAACAGGGAAGCCGAAGATAAATGCGTGTACCTCCGGGAAGGCAGGGTGCTGTTAAAGGATGAACACCGACAGGTTTATGAGATTATGGGGCAGGATGAAATTCCGCTAAAAGGCAGGCATAACCTGGAAAACGTCATGGCTGCGGTTGCGGTTGCGCATATAGCGGGGATTGAGCATAGTATAACCAGGCGGGCGATAATGGAATTTAGCCCGCCGGAGCACCGTATCGAATTTGTGGCGGAAATAAACGGCATAGAGTTCTATAATGACTCAAAAGCAACTAATTGCGACTCCACTATTTGTGCCCTGCGGGCATTTGAAGGGCAAAAACCGGTATTAATCGCCGGAGGCCGCGATAAAGGCACTGACTTGACCGAGTTTTCCCGGGAGGTAAGCAAAAGGGCAGCTGCCGTGGTCCTTATAGGCGAGGCTGCTGAAAGGTTTAGCGAGGCCCTGAAGCGGGAGGGAGTTGAAAAAGTATACAGGGAGCTGACACTCGAGGGCGCAATTAACAGGGCCGGGGAACTGGGCCCGGGGCCGGTACTTTTATCGCCTGCCTGCGCCAGTTTTGATATGTTTAAAGATTTTGAAGAGAGAGGAAACGCTTTTAAAGATTATGTCCTTAAGAAAAAAACGGCTGGCTCGCGCTGAAAGGCGTATAAAAAGAGCGTTTAAAAGCGGGTCAGTTGTGCTTGGCCCTCCTGACAGGGCGCTTATTGCAATTATCCTCGCTCTCGTTATATTCGGGCTGATGGCTGTTTTTAGCGCAGGCGCGCCTGAAGGGGCTGACGTGTACGGAAATCCCTCCTACTTCCTGGGTAAACACCTTATTGCGCTCGGAGTAGGACTTATAGCGCTGGTTTTTGCTTATATTACGGATTACAGGTACTGGAAAAAAATGGCTGAGCCGGTTGCATACATAGTTATAGCGCTCCTGGTGGCCACATTGATACCCGGCATAGGAAAAACTATCTACGGCTCGTCAAGATGGCTGGTAGGCATACCCCTGCAACCCTCTGAGCTGTGCAAGTTCACCGTTATACTGCTTATTTCGACCGCCCTGACGGAGTCAAAAAACATTTTTGACCCTAAAGTGCTGAGGCACCTGGGTTTAATTGGAATAATGATAATAATACTGCTTATTCAGCCAAATTTAAGCAATGCGGCAATGCTTTTTTCGGTAACTATAGCTCTTTTGCTTGTTGGGGGAGTTTCCCTGCGTTTTATAGCAACTGTTTCACTGCCCGTGGCACTGCTGGCAGGCTGGAAATTCGTGCAGCCTTATCAATTCGCCAGAATCAAAGGATGGCTTGACCCCTGGGCGGACCCGCAGGTTACGGGCTATAACCTTATACAATCCTATTATGCGATAGGCTCGGGCGGTATATTCGGCGTGGGGTACGGAAATTCCCGACAGAAACTTTTCTGGCTGCCTTTTAGCCATACGGACTTTATTTTTGCCGTAATAGCCGAGGAGCTGGGGTTTATCGG
>JANQGS010000137.1 GCA_028277195.1 Candidatus Gastranaerophilales bacterium | reverse complement strand
AGCCCTGAAAGTATACCACGGGGTGGAATTTCCTGCTGGGTGGAATGGTGATATTTTTCAATGCAAACAGACTCCAGGTGAAAATTGTCAGCCTCTGCGTATTAACAAAGCACTGACGATTACAAATTTACCAGATGACAAGATTATTATATTAGCAAAAACTATTCCTGGAGAAACAGGACATCATCCAGGCGCAGACAATAAAATTATTACTTATTCTCAATTAGCCAAGGAAATGAGGGAAATTGCCGAACAGGAGGTTGAGCTGACAGAACAGGTCGAGGATTATTTAACAGGAAAAAACTAAAGAAAAAATCTTTCTGTGCAATAATGCAAAAAAATGCCGCAATCGTCCTGCCGGACAGGCTATACAAAAATAACCCCCTGCTCTCAAAACAAAGGGACGTCATTCTGGTGGAACATAAAAAATACTTCACTCACTTTAAATTCCACAAGAAAAAACTGGTCCTGCACAGGGCATCAATGAAAGCATATTGCGAAAAACTTGAAAAACAGGGCTATAACGTTGAATATATTGAGTATAACGCTGATTTTAACGAGAAAATCAATGACTCCGGGGATGACGCGGGTTTCCTGAGTTCGAAAACATACCTGGAAGAATACTTTAAAGGCCAGAAAAAACTGTCATTCACCCCTTTCTACATAGACCAGAGAAAGCGCCTGAAAATCCTCGTTAATAAACAAAATAAGCCCAAAGGCGGAAAATGGAGCTATGACCCGCAAAACAGGCTGAAAATTCCGAAAGGCGCGCAAATCCCGACACTTAAAACAGCCCCGCCCGATAAATACGTAAAGGAAGCACAGGAGTACGTGGACAAAAACTTCCCTGAAAACCCCGGCACAACAGAAGGTTTTCCCTACCCCGTAACTCATGAAGGCGTTAAGGAATGGTTCAGGGACTTTTTAGAGAACAGGCTAGGCATGTTCGGGGATTATGAGGACGCAATCGAAAGCAATGAGAGCTTCCTGTTCCACTCAGTAATCTCATATGCCCTCAATATAGGGTTAATCACACCGCAGGAAGTATTGGACGAAACACTGGCCTTTGCTGAAGAGAACCCGACCGGCCTGAACTCGCTTGAGGGGTTTATAAGGCAGGTAATAGGCTGGAGGGAGTATATCAGGGCCGTATATATCGTAAAAGAAGAGGAAGAAAGAAACACAAACTTTTTCGGGTTCAATAAAGCTATCCCCAATTCATTTTACACTGCCACAACCGGGGTTAGTCCCCTTGATACGGTTATTAAAAGGTTATTAAACACCGCATATACCCATCATATAGAGCGATTGATGGTTCTGGGCAATTTCATGCTGCTGTGCGAGATAAGCCCGCATGAGGTTTATAAGTGGTTTATGGAAATGTATATTGATGCCTATGACTGGGTAATGGTGCCTAACGTGTACGGAATGAGCCAATTTGCGGATGGGGGGCTCATAATGACAAAGCCCTATATCAGCTCATCTAATTATATAAGGAAAATGAGCAACTTTGAACCCGGAAACTGGTGCGAAATATGGGACGCGCTTTATTGGAGGTTCATAAGCAAGCACAGGGGGTATTTTGGAAAAAATCCCCGCGCAAGCCTGATGGTAAGGGTTCTTGACAAAAAAAGCCCCGCTGAGCTTAAGAATTATTTTGATTTAGCGGAAAAATTCCTGGACTGACTCCTGGGCAGTTTCAGGCGTTACCCATTCAAAAATCATTCTGATTTCACTATTATCAGGGTCTTTAAGGTTATCCGGCAGGGTGTCGGGATTTATACCGCAGACCTCAAGCAGGGACTCATAAGAAAAATCAAGCGCTACGGGCGGCTCTTTAAGGTTTAATCCCTTTATTTTTTCCTCTGAAAAACAATTGAGTTTTTCATCCCACACATTTGCATAGTTTAAACCTGTGTATACGCACGCCGGCATGTTAAATGAGTTTTCATCAATAGCGCTTTGCATTATCAACCCCTGAGTCCTGCAAATAATGGGCCTGTATTCATAAATTGAGCATTTATCCTCAATTAAAAGCGGGCATGCATACTTGAATTTTATAATGTCATTGCCCTCTTTAACGAATAAATCCCTTTCAGCGGCAATTTTTCCTGCCTTTTTTGATATTTCTTCCCGCAAGGAAGACGGAAGGGCCTGGAATCCTGCCCTCATTAACTTTGCCTCAGCCTTTGTAACCGGGTAATAACCTTTTTGGCAGCAATGGGAGCAGCCTATGCAGCATTTAACGTATTCTCCCTGCATACTGAAATGCGCCTCAAGAACAGGCATAATAGCTTCCAGCAGCGCTTTGTATTTTTCAAATTCCATATCCATAGGTTTTGCCCTCCAGCTAAAAGTATTTTACCATTATTATGTAAACCAGTATAAATGGAGGTATATTTTGGGGGCAAATATAATTAATGAAGCAATGGAGCACCTTTCCTGGGCATATTGTAACTATGTTACAGTAGTAGGATGATGCCGGATGTTTACTATATAACAGTAATTTTTATAAGTCTTGGGGCAGCGTTTTTTTCCGGATTGCTGGGAATAGGCGGGGGAATAATTATTTTCCCGGCCTTTTTATACCTTATGCCCTTTTTAGGATTTCAAACCTTTACCGTAAATGAAATTACCGGGATAGCAGCCGCCCAGTCCCTTGCCGGGGTGTTTTTTGCGTTTGTTAACCACAGGAAATTCGGCACGGTAAATTTAAAATTAATTAAAACCGTCCTGCCCGCAGGCGTAACAGGGGCATTGTCCGGTGCTGTAACCGCAAAATATGTTTCAGAACTGGCTTTGCTGCTTATGTATTTATTCCTGCTTATTATTGCAAGCGTGCTAATCCTCCTCCCAAAGGCGGAATGTGCTAATAAAGACGGCGGATGCACACTTGACAGGCCTTTTATTACAAACCTGCTCATTTTTGCGGGCACTTTTGTATCGGGCGCGCTTGGTTTTGCCGGGGCTGTTACTTTTATACCAATACTAAACCACTTTTGCAAAGTCCCTGTTAAGGTTGCCATAAGCACCACAACGCTTATTGTGCTGATTTCCACGGCTCTTATCTTTGTCGGCAAGGCTGGTGTAGGGCTTATACCGTTTGATTTATTGATTTTTATAATTATAGGGGCTGTTTTTGGAGCAACCCTCGGGGCAAAGCTAAACAGGATGCTTTCCCCGGGGGTATTAAGGATGGTTTTGCTGGGTGTTGTAATAACTATCGGGGCCAGGATATTTTTGACCATACTGGAGTATTAGTAACTATCCGGCACAGGTTTTAATTGGGGATATTTTTTAGTATCCTGTTATTTAATGAAAATAACCGACATAGATTACTGCGCAGAATACGGGGAAAGCCGGCTGAACCGCTTGCCCGTCGGTGTTAAGCTGGCTGCGGTCGGTCTTGTGCTAATTACGGTAATCCTTTCCGGGAATGTTTTTGTACTGGGAGCGTTATATTCAGTTATATTAATGATTGTGCTCTTTTCAGCCCTGCCAAAATTCACTATAATTAAATTATCGCTTTACCCGCTTGTGTTTTTACTCCTGTTTATGATTTCTGTACGCAATATGTCGCTGGAATTGGCCCTGGTATTTTTATTCAAAGCCCTTAGCTCATCCACGTCGCTTATAGTGCTGGTTTTTACGACCAATTACACCAGAATTTTCTCTGTCCTGAAGGCATTTTTGCCCGATTTCCCTGTCAATACACTGTTTTTAACTTACAGGTCAATATTTATACTGGCCCGCACCCTTGAGAACCTGCTGGATATGGCCAAATTCCGGGGAAAACCGTCATTAAAAAACCTGGGCAATATGATAGGTTTCTTTGTTATAAAATCTATTCAGACCGGAGAAAATATGTATAATGCGATGAAACTCCGAGGTTATGATGATAAAAAAAATTCTGGTTAAAAATTTTGTGCTGATTGACGAGCTGGAAACGGGCTTTAACGAGGGCCTGAACATTCTCACGGGCGAAACCGGCTCAGGTAAGAGCATTATAATTGACGCAATAGATATGGCTTTTGGGGCAAGGGCCTCCAGGAATCAAATCAGGACCGGTACTGGCAGGGCGTATATTGAACTGGAACTGGCTGACGGCACGGTGCTTTCAAGGGAAATAACCCCTTCATCCACTAAATCCAGGATAAACGGTGTCCTGGTAAGCCAGAGTGAAGTGCAGGGTTTGAGAAAAACCATGCTCGATATTCATACACAGCATGAAAGCTATAGTTACATTCACCCGGGAACGCATATTGGCTTGCTGGATAACTATGGACAGGAAACTTACGGGGATTTGCTCAATTCTTACCGGAAAACTTTTGATGAGCATGGAGCAGTCCTCTCAGAGCTTGAAGCAGGCAGGAATTTAGCCGGAGAAAACGAGCGCAGGATTGATTTTTTAAAGTTCCAGGTACAGGAAATAACTGATGCTAAGATAGAAGACACTAATGAATACGACGGGCTTTTGAGTGAAAGGGAAGTGCTGGTCAATACGGAAGAACTTAAGGATATTGCAATGTCAGGCTACAGCGCACTTTACGGGGAAGAGCAAAGCATAACGGACACCCTGAGCATGATTGAAAAAAGGCTCTTAAAGGCTGCAGAGTTAGACAAAAGCCTGTCCGGAATAGCGGAAGTGATTTCATCGAGCTCAATAAACCTTAAGGAAGCGTCAAAAGAACTCAGGAATTACGCCGATAACATTTATTTTGACGCCGGAAAGCTCTCGGGAATTGAGGAAAGGCTTAATTTAATCGAGAAATTAATGAAAAAATATGGCCCGAAACTGCCCGATGTGCTGGAAAACCTTGAGAAATTCAAGGCGGAATTTAATGAAATTAGCTCCGGCGAGTTAAAATTATCCCAACTTGAACTACAAGAAGGGATTTTATGCAAAAAACTAAAAGATTATGCCTCGCAATTGAGCATTTTCAGGCAAAAACTTGCTCAAACCCTTTCCAGTCTCGTTCAGGAAGAACTTTTTAAGTTGGAAATGCCCGGGGTTCAATTTAAGGTAAACGTGGAGTCCGGAGATGAACTTACCGCAAGAGGGTATGACAGCGTTGAGTTTTTGATTTCCCCTAATGCCGGCGAGCCTTTAAAGCCCCTGGCTAAAATTGCCAGCGGGGGGGAGATTTCCCGGGTTATGCTGGCGATAAAAACCATTTTTGCGAGGGCTGACAGGGTTAATACGGTTATTTTCGACGAAATAGACACCGGAATAAGCGGAAAAACCTCCCGGGCCGTTGCAGGGGCTTTATCTGAGCTTTCCTTAAGCCAGCAGGTTATATGTATTACCCACCAGCCAATAATTGCTGCTATAGCTGACTTGCACATACAAGTCAGCAAATTCCAGGATGAAACGTCAACCGGGGTATATGTAAAGTCACTCGATGACGACGGCAGGGTCAGGGTTCTTGCGGAGCTGGCCGGGGGAAGAGGAGGGAATGAGGAGGCGCTTAGCTTTGCGCAGAAGCTGTTGAATCAAAAAAGGAGGATACCTATACAATGACTAACGAATGCTGCTTGAAAATAGCTATACCAAATAAAGGCAGGCTGTCCGAAGATACGCTCGCGCTCTTTGAAAGAGCAGGTCTCTCAGTAAATAAAAACGACAGGCAACTCTATGCCACCACCCGTGACGGCAATTACACGGTAATATTCGTCAGAACCCAGGATATACCAAACTTTGTAAGCGACGGGGTAACCGATTTAGGCGTAACAGGACAGGATGTGGTAGCCGAGTGCGACGTGGATGTTGATGAGATACTTGAAACAGGATTTGGCAAATGCACAATGGTGGCCGCCGCAAAGGAAGACTCCCCCATAAACAGTGTTAATGACCTTACAA
>JANQGS010000116.1 GCA_028277195.1 Candidatus Gastranaerophilales bacterium | reverse complement strand
CCAAAAAATCAAGTTACTGAGTACCTACGTTTATTCCAAAAAATCGCCAAAAAGCTTGATATAACTGAATCCCTTTTTTTTAAGGTGTCAAACTTCCGTCAGGCATTTGAGGGATGTGAGGGTTATCCCGCAAGTCCATAAGTATATGGGCTTGCGGTAGTTTCAGGGCGTACTATGCCCTCGGCTTTAATGTCGGGAATGAAATAACATCCCTTATGCTCGCGGAGTCGGTTAAGAGCATGACGAGCCTGTCAATGCCTATCCCCAGGCCTCCAGCCGGCGGCATCCCGTACTCAAGGGCCTTTACATAATCCTCGTCTATTTCAGCGGGCAATTCAGGGTTCTCATCCCTTGACTCGACCTGCCTTTCAAACCTTCTTCTCTGGTCAATGGGGTCGGTTAATTCCGAAAACGCGTTCGCGAATTCCAGCCCGTTAATGCGTGTTTCAAACCTCTCAACAAGGCGCGGCGTATCCCGGTGGGGTTTTGCAAGAGGGGAAATATCCCTCGGGTAATCTATAATGTGAACCGGCTGTATTAAATGAGGTTCTACCTTTTCCTCAAATACTTTATCGATAATTTCCCCCCAGGAATCGTCCCGGTTAACTTCCACGCCGATTTTCATGGCCTCTTTCGCGGCTTCGGGGGCTGATAAAAACTGGCTAAAATCTATACCCGTATGTTTTTTTACTGCCCCTATCATTGTAATCCTCTGCCATGGCGGCGTAAGGTTAATTTTTACCCCCTGGTACTCTATTTCCGTTGTCCCGAGTATGTTCCGCGCCAGTGAGCTTATGAGGTTTTCAACCAGCACCATCATTTCATTATAGTCAACGTATGCCTGGTACAGTTCAAGCATTGTAAACTCGGGGTTATGTTTTGGCGAAATCCCTTCATTCCTGAAGCTGCGGTTAATTTCAAATATTTTTTCGCTTAAGCCCCCAACCAGCAGCCTTTTTAGATACAATTCCGGGGCAACTCTAAGGTACATCTTCATATCAAGTGTATTATGATATGTAATAAACGGCCTTGCGGTTGCTCCGCCCGCTATAGTATGGAGCATCGGGGTTTCCACCTCTAGAAACCCTCTTTGTATAAGGTAATTCCTTATTTCCGCAATTATCCTGCTTCTTTTAAGGAATGTTTCCCTGACCCCGGGATTCATTATCATATCAAGGTATCTGTTCCTGTAGCGCGTTTCCACGTCAGTGAGGCCATGCCATTTTTCCGGCAGGGGGAGCAGCGATTTTGAGAGGATTTTAAAGTCATTAACCCGTATACTTAACTCACCCCTGGGGGTTCTTCTTACTGAACCGGTTATTCCCAGCAGGTCGCCCACATCCAGGAGTTTCATCAATTTCAGTTTTTCTTCCCGTAAATTGTCTTTATGCATAAATAGCTGGATTTTGCCCGAGCTGTCCACCAGGTCGATAAACATGCCGTTATTTCTCATGGCCATAATCCTGCCGGCTATGTTAAAGGTTTTTGCGTCTTCTTCCCCGGGAGGAAGGTCTTTATACTGTTCCTGCAACTCGGCGGCGCAGGCTGTCCTGTTAAAAGTATACGGATAAGGATTAATCCCGTTATCTATAAGGTCATTCAGCTTTTGTACGCGGTTATTCCTCAGTGTTTCAAGACTGCTTTGCGTTGTGGCTTTCTCTGACAAACCGGCCTCCGTTTAGCGCTTTACTTTAGTAAATTGTAACACTAAAATTTTCTAGTATAAAAAAATGATAGCCTCAAATAAAAAATGTTTATATAATTAATTAAAGTTTATCGTGTCAAGCTAATGCTTTTTCTAATTCAACTTATAGCTATTTGTCCGGGTTAAGATGCCTAATACAGTTAAAAAAAAGCTAAATCAAAAAAAATTAAGCTCTTTACTAAGTAAAATTCCTCATACTTTTGGCGAAAATTTTATTAAAAGGGCATATGCCTCAATGGCCGGGGTTAGTGTATTTCAGTCCTTTCTGGAGGAAAAGGGCGTAAAAATATCTTCATGCCCTCCCTTGCATTTAAACCCGGTACTTCTTGAAAAACTCGATATTGCTGATATAAGGCTTGAAAATAATGTAATAATTGACGTAAGAGCGGTTGTAAGCGAAGAGTACCCGCAGGTGTGCGTGCCAGCGGAACATTTCACGAAAGGCGCACAGCCGGATATTTATGTGGGGATAAAGATAAATAAGGACTTTACGGAGGCTGAAATCACCGGCTTTGTAAAAACCGGTGACATAAAACGCACAAAAGGCAACGAGCATTACTTTATAGTTGATGCCGAAGATTTAACAACGGTTAATGACATAGAAAAAGCAATAAACTCAATCCCAAAAAAGGAAAAAACCTTTTTTGCGCTGGACCATGAAAAAGCGGCAGGCCTTTTTATTCCCTTTATTGACGGGACTATCACCGAGGATGACAGCAATTACCTGTTAGAGCACATATCAGGCTGCCCTGAGTGCGGAAAACATCTGAATAACACGGTTAACCTCGATTTTATGCTAAAAAACGAAAAGGAAAAGCTGTTACTTGAAACGGATTATACGCTGAGGCTCTTTGCGGGCGACCCGGTCCTGGCCCGGGAGGAGGAAATAACATTCATTGAGGAAACGCCCGAGGAAAAAACTTCCGGGACAAGCACCCCCAGGGACTGGGCAGACGAGCTGGCGGCTAATTTAATAAAGGAAGAGGACGGGGAGCTCCGGGATTTATCGCAAGAGGATTTACCGGAAATTGAACCGGTGATTGAGAAACAAGAAATCCCTGAAGAGGAAAAAGCGGCAGAAGAAACAGTATCAGCGGAGGAAGTCCCCTCAGACGACGTGGAAAACATTCTTGAATCCCTGAATGACGTTGAGGTAATCCAGGGAGAAGAAGATATTGATAATATTTTATCGTTCTTCGAGTCTGAGCAGTATACCGGGGAAAGCCAACCCGAATCGGTAAGCGAAATACCCAAACCGGTTGAACCTGAAATAATAAAAGCTGAGCCTGAAATAAAAGAAGAAAAATACAGAGGCGACGTTAAAATACAAAAAGGGGACAAAATGGGCTATACCTCCGTTATAGATTCCGGCGGCAAGGAAGAGGAGGACCTTGACTTTATAATCGAGGATGATGCCTTTGCGGAAAATTTAATGCCTGAAAGGGACCTCAGGGAAATTTTTGAAGCGGAAATATATGACTATAAAGACCGGAAAACTGAACCTAAAAAGGATTTAAAAACCGTCTTTAAGTCCTTACTGGAGGATAAAAGCGTAATAGCATTCACCGTTGCGGTTTCCCTCTCCACCACGGTGCTGTTTTTATACCTGGGGCAGATTAACAAGCAGGTTCAAATTACAAATAAGTCCAAAACCAATAACCAGCATATAAAACAGCCGGATATCGTTAATAATACCGCCGCCAATAATAATAAAACAGAGATAAAAAGGGAAAGAGAGCCCTTAAAAACCTATACCCGCCAGATAGTTAAAGTTATAAGGCCTGACATTGACATTGAAATTAAAGGGGAAAAAGCGGAAGAACCCGGTAATAATATCGCAGAAACCACCGTAAGGAAGCATAAGGAAATTGAGGTTAAGAATATATCCTGGGAATTGCCGGCTGACATTGCAAGGGATACAAAGGTAAAGGAATATTTTCTTGAAATCGGGCAAAAACTTAAGACCGCCATTGCCGGTGACCTTAATACGCATAAAGTTGACGCGCAAAATTCCATAATAAACATTTATACGGAATTGAACCCCGGGGGTAATGTAATAAAAAGCAAAATAGCCCTGAGCAGCGGCATTGAAAAGGCCGATAATATTTGCCTTAATACGTTGAACAGGACCATTAAAAAATATAAATTCCCCGCCGCATCCTCAAAGCGGGATAAAATCAGGTTTATACTCTCAATAAGGACTTAAGGTAATGGAATATAAACGGGAATACGTGGAATTAACGGAAAATATAATAAAAACAAGCCCCGGCTTCAGGGGTAATGAGGATTTGCTGGACGAAATAGTAGGCGAAACCCTTAAAAAATCCCGCAGTTTCCTTGAGTGCTCAATGGATACCGCCAGCCTGGAAATATACATTAAAAAAATTGCCGGCAATGTAATTGTTGATATTTTAAAAAACGCGGAGGCCATAAGAGCCGAAAAAACCAAACAAACACAGGCAAATGAAGCATTTGAGGAAATGCCCGTGAGCTATGAAACCGACGAAGAGGGTAAAATATTGTACAATTTCGAGCTGCCTGCCCCGGAAAAAGCACGGCTCACCGAAGACAAAATAAACGCCGTAAAAGAAAAAGTAATTGAACTCGACAGGATAAACCCGTTAAAAAATTACGGGCAAATCTTTGAAATGAGGTTCGTAAAAGAAATGGCATACCCGGAAATAGCAAAAAAACTTGACATGAACGAAAATGAAGCGGCAAAATCCCTTTTTGAGCTGCTAACAGAAATTGACTCCGCGTAAATTTTTATTATTTTAATTATTATGAAAAAATTGCTCATTTTTTTACTTTCCGTATGTTCCCTGAACTTTTCAGCAGGCGCAATTGCCGTTGAGGACTGGCAAGGTGTTTTTGACGGCTATAATGAGGCTGAGTACGGAAAGCCCGTTACCGGGGAAGACTACACGAACGCAATAAAAACACTCGAAAAATACCGGGAAAAAAATAAAGGGAAAAAATCAAAACAAAAAGAAAAAACCGACAATAAAAATAAAGAGGAAAATAATGTAATATTTGACCTGCCCTCAAGTCACAAGCCATTGCTTGCGCTGAGCAGGGATGTAAATTATAAAGGACTGCTGATTCAGCGGGGATTTTACCTCGCCAGCGCAATAAACAGGGATAACAAGCATTTTATACGCCTTACGCAGGGAGAGGGCAGGGTTATAGCCGACATAGAGGCCAATCCCTTAAAAGGGGAAAATTCGGATAATAAAATTTTCTCTGAAATAATGGAAAATGATATACTAAAACTTACATACATTGATAAGGATATTATTTTGGAAGCATATTTATGGACCCGGTAAAATGCAGGATTTGAAACACGTTTATATATCGGAAATAAGCAAATACGCCGGGCGGGACGTATGCCTGAAAGGCTGGCTGTATAACAAGCGCTCAAGCGGCAAATTGCACTTCCTCCAGGTCAGGGACGGCACAGGCATAATCCAGGCAGTGGTCTTTAAAGGCGACGTTGACCCGGAAACCTTTACAATGGCGGATAAAATTCCGCAGGAGTCATCTGTTGAAGTTTACGGCACAGTAAAAGAAGACAAACGCTCTCCCGCGGGTTTTGAAATAGGGGTAAAACACCTGAAGCTGGTAAGTGAGGCCATGGAATACCCGATTTCCCCGAAGGAGCACGGCGTAGCTTTCCTGCTTGAGAACAGGCATCTCTGGCTGCGTTCCCCGCGCCAGCATGCAATCCTGAAAATCAGGAATACCATAATAAAAACAATAAGGGATTACTTTAATAACAACAATTTCCTGCTAATAGACGCCCCGATATTCACCCCCGCGGCCTGTGAGGGCACTACAACCCTGTTTGAAACAGAATATTTTGATGAAAAGGCCTACCTTACACAGAGCGGGCAGCTTTATATGGAAGGGGCAGTAATGGCTTTTGGAAAGGTATACTGCTTTGGGCCGACCTTCCGGGCGGAAAAATCCAAAACCCGCCGCCACCTCACTGAATTCTGGATGGTTGAGCCGGAAATGGCTTATTATGACCTGAATATGGACATGGACCTGGCTGAGGATTTTGTTGAAACCATAGTACAATCAGTATTAAACGCCAACAGGGCTGAACTTGGGCTGCTTGAAAGGGATATAAGCAAGCTGGAAAATATTAAAAAGCCTTTCCCGAGGATAAGTTATGACGAAGCACTGGAAATATTAAAAAGCAAAGGCAAGGAAGTCCCCTGGGGCGAGGATTTTGGAGGAGACGAGGAAACCGCTATTTCCGAAAACTTTGACGGGCCGGTAATGATACACCGCTACCCGGCTGAATGCAAGGCGTTTTATATGAAACAGGACCCGCAAAACGCAAAACTGGCCCTGTGCGTTGATATGATAGCGCCTGAGGGTTACGGGGAAATAATAGGCGGGGGCCAGCGGGAGGATAACCTTGATTTATTGCTGGCTAAAATAAAGGAGCATAACCTTAACCGGGAAGCATTTGAATGGTATCTTGACCTGCGCCGCTACGGAAGCGTCCCGCATGCCGGTTTTGGGCTGGGCATAGAAAGGACTGTCGGATGGTTATGCGGTTTGCACCACGTCAGGGAAACCATACCTTTCCCGAGAATGATGGAGCGGATAAAGCCGTAAACATTTTAGAGAGGTTTCAAGGCCACATGGGACTGAGACGGCAGGAAGATATAATTATTAACAGGACTTACGCAATTAGTCCTAAATCCAAAAATAATCGCAAATATTTTTCAAAACCCTCTTGAAAACATATCCATAATATGGTATAGTTATATTTATAGGCTCGTGGTTCGATTTTTTTGACGTTTTATCGGGTCTCAAGCCGAAAAAAAAATACTGC
>JANQGS010000023.1 GCA_028277195.1 Candidatus Gastranaerophilales bacterium | reverse complement strand
CTTCAGAATACAGGGCTGTCAGGCTCGTTCCATATTTCCCAGATAATGTCGTAGTCCTTGAATTTTCTTACCGCCGCTTTTGCGTAATTCGCAAAAGCGTCTGCCCCGGCTTCTGTCCTGACGCTTGTGTACCGTTCGTACAGGGGGTTGCCGTAAGCCAGGATTACAATGGCTTTTAAGTCATACTCCCCGAGTTTGTCGAATAATTTTTCGTAGCCGCTGAAGTCGTATACGCCCTTTTCCTTTTCAACGTGGTCCCACCATAAATCTATTCTTACGTATTTAAACCCCGTTTCCCGGATAAGTTCTAAATCCCTTTCCTGCAACTGGTCAGCTGAAACGTTAACCCCGAAATTTTCGGGTATTACCATGGGCGGCAGGGATGTTGCCGAAGCGGGGCTGTTTCCCGGGCAAATTAACACCAGCGTTAAAATAAGTGAAAATATAAAGGAATAAGCAGTGCTTTTATTCATAATATTATTTTACAACATTTTTTCAATAATACCATTTAGTCTTGAGGCTGAATTTTCCCAGTTAAAATATTCCACCCTCTGTTTTCCCTTTTGCGCCAGTTCCCGGGTTAATGGCGTATTGCTTAAAATTTCGCTCATTCCCGCCGCAATGTCATTAACATCATAAGGGTCAACATAATAAGCGGCGTCCGAGCAAACCTCGGTTAAACTGCCAATATTAGAGGCAACAACAGGACACCCACACGCCATCGCTTCCAGGGGCGGGATGCCGAAACCTTCATATAAGGAAGGGTAAATAAGAAATTCCGCGTTTTTATACAAATGAGCGAGCTCTTTATCGCCCAATTGCCCCTTAAACACAATCCTGTCAGAACCCATAATCCTTTTTATCTCAGCGTCAGCGTAAATATTATTAAAAGAGCCCGTAATATAAAGTTTTAAGTCCCTGTGGCCCAGTTTTTCAAATGCGAGCATCATATTCTTAAAATTCTTGCGTGGATTTAGCGGGGAAATTGCCAGGGCGTATTTTTCCCGTTTTTCCCGGACAGCTTCTCCGGCAGCCTGTTTAAACTCGTTTGATACCGAATTATAAACAACGTCTATTTTATTTTCCGGGATATTGAGCAGTTCAATGATTTCCCTTTTGGAAAATTCGCTGACCGTGACAATTTTCAGGGCGTTTGGAACTAATTTTTTCAGCATAAAGTTATGGTATGCGCTGTATTTTTTTGAAAACCACCCGGGATTTCTTACAGGAGAAACATCGTGTACTATGACCATGCTTTTTTTGTATGCCGCGGGCAAGCTATTTCCGGTATTCAGGAGCAGGGGGCTTTTATTTGCCCGCAGGTAAAGGGGAAGCTCAATTTGTTCCCACATATGGCCTTTTAAAAAACCGGCGGTCCTTGCGCCTAATATACCGGCTATGTCGTGATGGAGTATGTTTTTTGGGGATACAAACCCCGCGTTATCACAAATTTTTCTTAATTCTTTTGAAATTTCAATTCCAAAGCGCTGTACCCCGGAAAGGTTCTGGGTTAAAAAGCGCGCGTTAACTACAAATTTCATGGGAGGATTTTTATTTCCGTAATTTTATTGCCTGTTAAAATTTTCCAACAGGTCTGTGACTGACTTGTTAAAGTGTATTCTCTTGATGGCTTCGCCTAATAGCGGGGCTATATTAAGCTGGACTATTTTTTTCGGGGCATTTTCCCTGAGGGGTATGGTATTTGTGATAATTACCTCGCTCATCACGCTATTTTCGAGCCTTTCCAGCGCGGGCCCGCTAAACACCGCATGGGCCGCGCAGGCGAGTACTTCTTTTGCCCCTTCCCTTTTTAACAGGTTTGCCGAGGCGCATATAGTGCCGGCCGTATCTATCATGTCATCAACCAGGATAGCCGTTTTATCCTTTACATCACCTATCAGGTTCTCGATTTCAGCCACATTATGCTCCTGTCTTCTTTTATCGACAATAGCTATAGGACAATTAAGCAGCTTGGCGTACGACCTTGCTCTTTCCACGCCGCCCGCGTCCGGGCTTACTACAACCAGCTTTTTGGGGTTATAGTTTTTATTCTGGATATAGTTTATCAGGACCGGCCTTACCATCACGTGGTCAACCAGTGTGTTGAAAAACCCCTGCAACTGGCCTGTGTGCAGGTCAACAGCCACAACTCTCGTTGCCCCTGCCGTTGCTAACAGGTCTGCAACCAGCTTTGCGCTTATTGCTTCGCGTCCTGAGGTTTTCCTGTCCTGCCTTGCATAGGCATAGTAAGGGATAACCGCGGTAATATTCTTTGCGCTGGCGCGTTTAAAGGCGTCTATCATTATTAAAAGCTCAACAAGGTTTCTGTTTACCGGGTCGCAGAGGGACTGGATTATGAAAACATCGTCTCCTCTTATGCTTTCCTGTACCCTGACATAAATTTCGCCGTCACTAAAGTTTTTAATCTGTACCGTACCGGGTTCTATCCCCAGGTGTGCGGCTATATCCTGTGCCAGTGACTGGTGGGCCCTGCCTGAAAACACTTTAATATCCTTGGCTGATTTAATTATTTCCCGCTTCTCCATTTCACTCAATTCCAATGCCATTTTTATTACCTCCATTATTTATAAATCGTTTTTAATTTTTTTTCTACCCACTTTTCAATAATTTGCTGTTTTCCCCGTGCAATTGCCAGCGAGGATTCCGGGACATCCTTTGTTATAACTGAACCTGCGGCCACGCTGGCCTCTTCGTTAACTGTTACGGGAGCTATTAATACGGCATTTGAGCCGATTTTTGCCCTGTCTTTTATTGCGGTGAGGCTCTTTTCCCCTGTTAAAGCGTTATAATTCGCCGTAATTGTCCCCGCGCCTATATTAACTTCCCTGCCGAGGCTGGCGTCGCCTATATAGCTTAAGTGGGATACGTTTGTACAATCGCTTACCCGTGATTTTTTTACTTCGACAAAGTTTCCTATCCTGACGTTTGAGGCTATTTCCACCCCTTCCCTAAGGTGAGAAAACGGGCCTATGGTTGAATTAGCCCCTATGTTTGAGTTTAAAACCCTTGACTGGATTATTTTAACATTATCTTCGGCCTTTACATTGCCGCCAATAAATGAATGCGGCCCGAGCGTGCAATTTTCCCCAAAATAATTTTCCCCCTCAAAAACGCAGCCGGGATAAACTGTAGAGCCTTGTCCTATAATGGTTTCAGGGGAAACAACGGTGTTTTCCGGGGAAATAAAGCTGACTCCCCGCTCCATTAGCCTGTTTATTGCGGTAGAACTCAGGGTACTTACCGCATCTGCCAGGTGTTTTTGCGTATTAACGCCCATTATTTCATCCGTGTTTTTAAGTGCATAACCGTGTGTTTTCAGGCCTTTTTTCACTGCCCAGCCAACCGCGTCCGTAAGGTAGTATTCTTTCTGGGTGTTGCCGGGGCTAAGTTCAGGGAATGACGGGGCTATATGTTGCCATTCAAAACAGTATACACCGGCATTAACCTCTTTTACGGCCTTTTGTTCGGGGTTTGCATCCTTTTCTTCCACTATTTCCCGGATATTGCCGAGTTTATCCCTGATAATCCTGCCGTAGTTTGCGGGCTCATCAAATACCGCAGACATAACGGTAAGTGATGAGCCTGATTTTTTATGGGTTTCGATAAATTCTTGCAGGGTATTTTCCGTGAGCAACGGGGTATCCCCGCACAAAACCAGCACAGTGCCCTCAAACCCCGCAAGGTTGTCCATTGCCTGTGCTACTGCGTGGCCTGTGCCGAGTTGGGGTTTTTGCAGAACGGTTGTTACCGGGTAGTTTTGTATGTTTTTTTGTATTTCTTCTGATTTATACCCGGTTATTACAATGGTTTCCGCTGTATTACCCAGCTTCAGGACAGTATTAACAACTCTTTCAATGATTGTTTTGCCCAGGATTTTATGCAGCACCTTTGGCAGGGGGGATTTCATCCTTGTTCCCTTGCCTGCGGCCAGTATCAGGATTTTAACCGAATTGTTCATAAATTTTATTATCAAATAAACAAGAAATAAAAAAAAGGTGTTTGAGAGGTTGCGAAAATGAGTTGCAAAGCAGTTATTTTCTGTCGCCTTGCATATTTCTTACACTTTCGGTTTGTAAAAATATTGACGGCATTTTTCAAGGGTTTGCGCGCCAGGGCGGGCTTTATGCCTTTATTAAAATTAACCAGGCGGCTTCTTAAAAATTTTAAGGTATTATAAATAAATGAAAGAGAATAAAAAAACTTCGGATTTTAGCTCCCTGGGCTCAATTGTAAACGACCTGGGCAACACCCTTAACATTGAAAAAGGCTTAAAAATCACTTCCCTGGTTAAAATGTGGCCGAATATAGTCGGGCCGCGATTTGAAAAAACTTCAAAAATTTTTTCTGTTCACGAAAACAACGGATTTGATATAATAATAGTTGCAGTTTCCTCATCGTGTGTTTCCCAGGAACTTATTTTTTATAAAAATGATATAATGAGAAAAATTCATAAAACACTCGCAGGACACCGGCTCAAAATAAAGGACATTCAATTCTCAACAAAGTTTTGGAAGGACGAAAATGAAAATTAAAAATTTGCTTATCGGGCTTATGGCCATATTCGCGCTTAATGCGGCCTGTTTTGCGGAGTATGACCCAAAAGCGATTAAGGCATATAACTACGGAATTGACCTGACAAACAGGGAAAACTATGAAGAAGCAGTGAAATCCTTTGAAAATGCCCTGAAAATTGAACCTTCATTCACCGATGCTTATTATAACCTCGGAATCTTATACCAGTACCTGGGAAATCAGGCTAAAGCCCTTGAATCCTACCAGAAAATACTGGATTATAACCCTGAGGACTATGAAGTTATCTATAAAATCGCGACTATCTACCATAATAACGGCGAAAAGGACGTAGCCCTGGAGTATGTAAAGCTGATACCGGAGGATGACCCTAATTTCGGGCTGATAACAAAACTCATTAAACCGGAGGAAAAAGAGGAAATTGACGAACCGGAGGAAATACAGGAAATTAAAGAGGTAAGGAAATACGAGACCTATTCAGGGTTTGAAGGCCCGACAGGCGTTGCCCGCGACAGCAAAGGCAACCTGTATGTGGCAAATTACAGTGATAACTCAATTGTTTGTATAGATTACAATGGCGAGAGAAAAACAATAGCACAAAACGGCGCAATAAAAGGGCCGCTGGGGCTGGCTATAGATAAAAATGACAATATATACATAGCAAATTATGAATCTAACCAGATTGTTTTAATACCACAAACTGACAGAACTCCGCAGGTATTGCCGTTTATCGTAAAAAAACCCTATTTTTTAATGATTGATAACACAGGGGTGCTCTACGTCAGTGAACAGGGCAGCAATTCTGTTTCACAGCACAAACTGGAACTTGAATAAGCGAATAACAAGAGTGGAAAGGAAATATGAAAATGAAAAAAGGATTTAGTGTAGGAGAAATGCTTGTAACCCTCATCATTGTAGGTGTAGTGGCTGCCATGACAATACCGGCCCTAAAAACTACAAACACCAAAGCGCTCAAGGCATTGTACAAATCAGCCTATAATAACGTTGAAACAGTTATAAATGAATTAATAAATGATATTACCATATATCCCAGCGGGGAATTCATAAATAATACTTTCTGCTCTAATTTTTTCGGCAAAGTTAATACAATCGGGACAGTAAACTGTGCAAATACTTTTACCTCAACTATTCCAGGCAGTCCAAACGCCGTAACCTCAAATGGAATGCGCTGGTATAATATGGACAATGACTTTGGAACAGATACCTGCCCTGACAGCGCAAGCGGGGAATGTATAAAAATAAGCATTGATATTGACGGTGCGGGCAAGGGACTAAATAGCGAGAATGCGGATGATGAGTCCAGGGATATCCTTCATGTGTTCATCTTTAAAACAGGTAAGGTTTCTGTACAGAGCGGCACAAAGGAAGCTGAATACCTGACACAATAAGGTCATGGCTTTTTCTTCAAGGCTAAAAGATATAAAAAAAGCAGCAATACAGGAGCTAACCGGTAGCAATATCTGCCTGAATGAGGCCAGGGTAGAAACTTTGCTGTTAATTGAACACGTATTTGGTTTAAAAAATAAAGACCTTTTGTTAAATCCTGATATTGAAGTTCCTGAAAATAAGGTTAAAAAGTTCAATATGTTTATAAAAAAAAGGCTCAGGAAAAAAATTCCCGTGCAATACCTTATAAACACGGCCTATTTTATGTCAGAAGCGTTTTATGTTGATAAAAACGTTCTAATTCCCCGCCCGGAAACCGAAATACTTGTTGAGGAAGTTATAAAAAGAGCGCGCAAAGACTCAAAAATCATTGATATAGGCACAGGTTCGGGGTGTATTGCAATAATGCTCGCCAAAAAACTTCCCCAAAGCGAAATTACCGCCTCTGATATTTCCCAAAACGCATTAAAAATAGCAAAAATTAATGCTGAAAAGCTGGGCGTAGCAGAAAAAATAAATTTTATACGTTCTGATATATTTAAAAACATAGATAAAACCGAAAAATTCGACATCATAGTTTCAAACCCTCCCTATATACCGTCCGGGGAAAAAGAAAGCCTCCAGGCAGAAGTCCTCGGGCATGAACCACCGCTTGCGCTTTTTGTTGGGGACAAAGAGGGCATTTCCTTTTATAAAGAACTGGCACAACAGGCAGCATCAAGGTTAAACCCTAAGGGGATGCTGGCGGTAGAGGTCGGTTTTGCCCAGGCCGGGGCACTCAGGAAAATTTTCGAGTTAAACGGGTTTGAGCATATTGAAATTATTAAGGACATGTCAGGGATTGAGAGGGTTGTTACCGGGTTTTTTAAGAATTTTTAGGGGGCTGAGTAGTTACCTTTTCAAAAGATACATTAAGAAATATAAACAAAAAAAATAAGTTTTGCCAGATATTAATAAATATGTGATAATTTTTCCTGTTAATAGTCTAACCATTCCTTTCTTGACTGATGCGGCAGTAGTGTCGCATTTATTTTTTTGAATAAGTTTCCCCTAAATAAATCTTTCTTAAAAATAAAATAAAGAATATAATTTGTTTATAAACCGTGGAAGGTTATGGCTGACGAAAGAACAGAAAAGGCGACGTCCAGGCGTCGACAAAAATCAAGAAATGAAGGACAGGTCTCCAAGAGCCAGGACTTAAACGCTGCGGTGACCCTGTCTTTAAGTATTGCCATTCTTATTATATACGGCTCGTTTATCTTTAATAAATTTAAATTAATAACAAAAAATACATTCGCAAACTTAAACCCCGCCCTGATAACAAAAGAATCCATCCTGGGCTTTTTCTCCCACTACCTTTCGGAAATAATGTTAATTCTGCTCCCCGTAATGGCCATAATGGTCCTGGCCGGGCTTGTTGTAAATTATGCCCAGGTAGGGCCTCTTCTCAGCTTTAAGGCAATAAAGCCCGATTTGTCCAAATTAAGCCCCGGCAAGATACTCGGGGGCTTTAAAAAATTCTTCAACCTGAAAAGCCTGGTGGAATTGGGAAAATCATTTATAAAAATTGTAATAATAACCGGGGTAGGGTATTCGGTAATAAAAAAACACGAACCGGCAATGATTTCACTGATTGGCGGGGAAATAATGCAGGGCTTAAACACTATTTCGGATGTTTTTATAGAACTAACCGTAAAAATATGCATAATTTTATTTATCCTGGGAATAATTGACAAGAAATACCAGGATTATGAGTATGAAAAATCAATAAAAATGACCAAGCAGGAAGTAAAAGACGAGCGCAAAAACGTAGAGGGAGACCCTAAAGTAAAAGCAAGGCTCAGAAGCGCGCAGATGAAATTTGCCACGCAAAAAATGATGGGAGCCGTGCCCTCAGCCGATATTGTTGTAACAAACCCCACGCACTACGCGATTGCCCTTAGGTATAATACAGATAAAGCCCCGGCTCCGCAGGTGGTTGCAAAAGGAGTTGATTATATTGCCTTTAAAATAAAGGAAATAGCCGAAGCAAACAAAGTACCCGTCGTGGAAAACCCTCCCCTTGCACGGACTATATATAAAATTGTGCCGCTGGACGGCATGATCCCAGCTGATTTATACGTGGCGGTAGCAGAGGTGCTGGCATATGTTTACAGGACAGGCAAAGGCAAGAAAAGGGGAATTTAATATTTTATTACATGCTCAACAAAAAAAGTATTGTGCAATCAGGCATTTTATTTTATTATGAGTATATATAAAAATTAATCAGTAAGGTAATAGAATTAAAAAGGAAAGGGAAAGTTTTTATGAGAAACAGAAAAGGGTTCACACTTGCAGAGGTACTGGTTACCCTGGCAGTTATCGGAGTAGTGGCGGCATTGACAATACCCGCTCTTATGCAGGGTTCAAATGAAAAGCAGGCAAAAACATCAGTTAAAAAAGCCGTCTCAACATTAAACCAGGCGCTTACAATGTCAATAGCCCAGGACGGTATAGATGCAGGGAGCCAAAATGCTTCCACCGACCTGAGAGATCTTTTTGATAATTACCTTAGCGTAATAACCAATGATACAAATTCACTAACCACTTCAGACGGAATGATTTACACATTCAATGGAGATGGTTCTAATAACTGCACAAATGACGCTTCAACCACTACCTGCTTTGTTGAAGTTGATATTAACGGAAACAGGGGTTCGTCAGTAGCGGCGACTGAATCAAATTACGCTGATATTTATTACTTTGCAATTTTAAAAGAACAGGTATTGCCTGCAAACACCGGAATGCAAACAGTGCCTAACTTTGGCCGCGGCAACAGCGGAATTTCCGATAACGTTGCATTAGAAGCTCTTATTAACTAATTGTAGTTTTAAAAAGGGAAAAACGCTGCTTTTACGGGGCAGCGTTTTTTGTTGTAAAGTTTATATATTATGAAAGAAAGAACTTTTATTGAGATAATTAAACAAACAATGCCCGGGTCTGCAGGGTATATAGATGACGATACAGCCTATATCCCGGAAAAGGACCTTATCTTAACCCAGGATACCTTAATAGAGGATGTTCATTTCAGGTTAAAGACAACAACACCCCATTACCTGGGCAGAAAATCCGTTGCGGTTAACCTGAGCGACATTGCGGCTGCCGGAGGGGTTCCGGAATATGTCATGGTTTCGCTTTCAATGCCTGAATATACGGGGGAATCCTTTGTTCGGGAATTCTACAAAGGCGTTAATTCAATTTGTGAGGAATATAATACGGTAGTTG
>JANQGS010000007.1 GCA_028277195.1 Candidatus Gastranaerophilales bacterium | reverse complement strand
AGACGTATCCTCAGAACTCACAAATACTCCCTCATCGGCCTCGCACAGGGAAAGCGGCCTGTAGCCCATTGGGTCCCGGAAACCAAAAATTTTCCCCGGAACAAAGAACAATATAGACCATGCCCCGCCTGTAAAATTTTCGCCGAGAATAGTTCCCACTTCCTCAAAAGTCCAGGTAGAAGGCGGTTTGCACAGTTCTCTTATAACTTTTTTAAGTATCATCTCGGTATCAGCCGTTGTGAGGAAAACCTCTCCCTGTTTCTCAAGTGCCCTGCGCATATCGCAGGCGGTTTTAACGTTTCCATTGTGGGCTACAGCCACTTTTTCCCCCAGGTAATTTACCGCGTAAGGCTGGGCATGAGTACTGTCAGAACCGCCCTGGGTAGAGTACCTGACGTGTCCGATGCCTAATTTACCGCGTATCTTTTTGATTACACGGTCGTTAAGGACCTCCATTACAAGCCCTTTGTTCTTATAGATGAATAAATCCCTGTCACCCGCGCATATACCCGCGCTTTCCTGGCCTCTATGCTGCAAAACAAAAAGCCCTTGCTGGATAAATGGCGCTATCGGGTAATCCCTTGAAGCACCGCCAAATACACCGCACTCCTCGGAAAACTTCATTCATTCATCTCCAGTTCAATTGAATTATCATATAAATTAAACAACTCAGAAGGGTTTAAGCTGTATCCGTCAACTTCAAACCTGTTATTTATACACTTTCCAAGGATTCTGTGGGGAATTTTAATGGCTTCAGTGAGTTTTTCAGGACTTGACGCAGAAATAACATACCTGCCGTTTACCTCTCCAAATAAAGCCTTTTCAGCATCAGGTATGTTTATAAGGTTGCCCAGGAAGCCTGTATTCCCCTTTTTCAAACCTTCAAACACAGCTCCGAACAGCCCGCCTTCTGACACATCAACGCATCCGCCCAGCAAACCGGCATCTCTCAGTTCAAAAATAGTATTTTTTAGTTTTAATTCCAACTCATAGTCCGCAACATCAACTTCTCCACCTAAAAAGTCATATAATACCCTATGGTATAGCGAACCTCCGATTTTAGAATTTTCTCTTATTTCACTACCAATTAATATTAAGGTTTCTCCTTCCGCAAAATGCCCTCTAATTATACTTTCAGATGACTCAGCATATCCAACCATACCTATAGTAGGGGTTGGGAACACTCTTCTTTGCCCGGATTCATTATAGAAGGACACATTTCCGGACACAACCGGGATATTCATTGCCCTGCAGGCATCCGCAATCCCGTGGACTGATTTTACAAACTGGTAAGCTACTTCATCTTTTTCAGGATTGCCATAATTCAGGCAGTCAGTGACTCCCATAGGTTCAAACCCGCCTGAGGCCAGGTTTCTGAAGCATTCCCACACAGTATTTCCCGCTCCATTATACGGGTCAAGAAATACCTGCCTCCCGTTTGAATCTATTGTCAAGCCGACTACCCCTCCTTCCTCACGCAGCCACATGCCTGCTGAGCCTGCATCACCCGGCTTTAAAGAGGTTCTTGTGCCTACTGTGTGGTCGTATTGGGTATAAACCCATTTTTTTGAGGCAAAATTAGGGTCAGCAACAATCTTTTTAATTGCTTCTTCAATATCCGTCTGTTTATTCGGCTTTAAATTCTTGTATTGTGCTATATATTCAGGTTCTTCCTCGTTTATTGTATATTTTGGCCCCTGTGCAAGGCTTTCCGGGGGCAGGTCCGCAACTTTTTCCCCGTGCCAGAACAGCCTGTATCTTTTTGTATCAGTTGTTTCACCTATTACACTTGCCGGAATATCGTATTTAGCGGCTATTTGCAGGACTTTATCAACCCCATGGGGCTCTGTTATAAAGAGCATCCTTTCCTGGGATTCTGAGAGCATTATTTCCCAGGGCTGCATACCTTCTTCTCGCAGGTGAACCCTTTCCAGGTGGAGGTCTATGCCGCATTCTCCCTTGTAAGCCATTTCTGATGATGATGACAACAGCCCGGCTGCCCCAAAATCCTGGCAGCTTTGCACTTCCTCCAGTTCAAGTATCTCAAGGGTCGCCTCTATAAGGACTTTTTTAATAAACGGGTCTCCAACCTGCACTGATGGCCTGTCTTCCCTGGAGTTTTCGCTCAACTCCCTGGAGGCGAATGATGCGCCGTGGATGCCGTCCCTGCCTGTGTGTGAGCCTACCGCTATAACTGTTTTACCCTTTTCTGCACGGGCTGAGCGTATTTTGTCCTTATGCACCAGGCCCACGCACATAACGTTTACCAGTGGCGAGTCTGTGTATGACTCGTCAAAGCTGACTTCCCCGGCCACTGTGGGCACGCCTATGCAGTTGCCGTAATGCGATATGCCGTGCACTACCCCGTCAAATATATGCTTTGAGAAGTTATTGGTGATTTTACCGAACTTTAGCGAGTCAAGAAGGGCTATTGGCCTTGCGCCTATTGCCAGTATGTCCCTGACAATGCCTCCTATGCCTGTTGCTGCTCCCTGGAATGGCTCTACTGCCGAGGGGTGGTTGTGGGATTCGACCTTGAACACAACTACATGCTCGCCTATTTGTACTCCCCCGGCGTTTTCCCCGTGGCTAACCGCTCCTCCTGAAGGGAGAAGTGATAAATATTTTCTTGAGTGCTTGTAGCCGCAGTGTTCTGACCACATTGCCGAGAACAGGTAGGTTTCGAGTTCGTTTGGTTCTCTGCCGAGGCGGTCTAGTATTTCCTGGTATTCCGAGCCTGTAAGGCCCAGTGCTTTATATAATTCTATTGTTTGCTGCGTCATTGCTGGTTTTCCTTATGCTTTTCGCTGTGTTGTTTATAACGAGATTATATCATGAGCATAGTGCGTTATAATTTTTACAAAAATTGTTACTTTTTTTTAATATTCACAGAAAAAAAGGAAATTTTTTTTATTCAGGCTTATTTAACCAATAGGAATTTAAAATAGAATTTAAGCAAAAATATAGGAGCAAAAAAAATGAAATTGCCAGGTTTACAGAATTCACCTTATGTACAAGCAGTAACAAGACCTATAAAAAAAGCTGGTCGCAGATTTATGGACTCAAAACTTATGAATGACACCACCAGAGAAGTCCAGGGTCAAAGAATTATGATACGGGGTGTTAATCATCTACTCGTCAGAGCGTTATATGGCGAGCAGGTAAAAAGATACCATAGGGCAACTCTTAGCGGAGTCCTTGAAACAGCGGTTCAAGCACAGCGAGAAGTCCCAAGGTTTTTACATAATGCTTTTATTGACGAAACAGCAGCAATGGCAGCTAGACACTGGCGAAGGCATTGAGGAATAATAGGTAACTGTTAAAATATCCAAAAATCTCCATGATCCCGCCTCTTCTATATCTCAACTCTATAGAAAGACGGGATTAATTTTTATTTGTTTCTTTACAGCCTATTCCTAATTACTGTTTAAGGAAACTTGCAAAATAAAGGCATATACCCAATAATAATGCTTAAAAGCTTAAAAATAGCTTAATAGTTTATATATAAAGATCTAAAAACTTTTAACAGAGAGCTTCTGAGTGATACCTACTTTTTAACTTGTTGCTTAAGGGTTATAAAAGCTACTAATAATAGTATAAACAGACTTTTTTAATATAAAAATTGATTATTTTCGTAAAGTAATAGTATATAAAAAATCTATTGTTAAAATCGGATTTTTTTGATAATATTGAAACAATAATTTAAAAATTAATAAAAATATTAAAATTGGAGTTTTGATATTGATAAAAAGAAGTTTGCAAAAGAAGATTGAAGATAACCTGTACAAAGGCAAAGTAATAGTACTATATGGCGCCAGAAGAACAGGTAAAACAACTTTATCTGAACAAATTTTGGATAATCAACAAAAACGATTAGGCGGAAAAAAAGTTCGTTATATAAATTGTGAATTAATGAGTGCAAAAGAAAGCCTTGAAACTACAAATGAACAATTATTAAAAACATATCTTGGCGATAATGATCTTATTGTATTAGATGAAGCTCAAAATATAGAAAAAATTGGTCATGTTTTAAAAATTTTAGTAGATACTTATCCCGAAATGCAAATAATTGCAACAGGTTCAAGCAGTTTTGATCTTGCAAATCAAATAGGAGAGCCACTTGTCGGCAGAAAAAAAGAATATATTCTCTATCCTTTTTCAGTTAATGAGCTTAAAGAACAGGAAGACTTTCATGTTTTATCAAGTAAACTTGAATATCTTTTGCGTTTTGGCTCTTACCCTTCAATCTATAATTTAAATGAAACAGAAGCTCAGCAGGAGCTTGAAGAAATTGTTAGTAGCTATCTATATAAAGATATATTAGCATTTGACGGTTTAAAACATTCAAAAATTCTGTTAAACCTTCTAAAACTTTTGGCATTACAGTTAGGAAATGAAGTTTCATTCCATGAAATAGCTCAACGTCTTGAAGTTAGTTCTGCAACAATCAGGAAATATATAGACCTATTGGAAAAATGTTTTATTATAATCCCTCTTGGCGCTTTTAGCAGAAATCTCAGAAATGAAATTGGCAATACACAAAAGATTTATTTTTATGACCTTGGTATAAGAAATGCTATTTTAGGCAACCATAATACTCTTGATGTAAGAAATGATGTTGGCGGATTATGGGAGAATTTTTGTATATTAGAGCGGATAAAGTATAATCAATTACATACTCGACTTGTTAATAAGTACTTTTGGCGTATTTACTCAGGTCAGGAAGTTGATTATATAGAAGAACATTCAGGACAGCTTGATGGCTTTGAATTCAAATACAGTCCGAATGCAAAGTTTAAAAAGCCTATAAAGTTTCTTGAAGCTTATGAAAACAGTTCTGTTCAAGTTGTCCATAAAGAAAACTGGTTTGAATTCCTGCTTTGAAAATTTTAGAAATCATCTTGAATTTCATAAATAAAAATTTTGTTTCAATTTTGTTTCAAAAATTCTGAAACAAGCTAAAAAATGACACAAAAAAACAACAAAGATTTAACTCCTCAAATGCTTGTAGAGAAAGAGTTTAAACCAAAATCAAACAATATGGATAAAAGTACAAAAAATGGTTGATTTAAACTCATAATCCGTTGGTCGTTGGTTCGAATCCAACCAGGCCCATTTTTAATTGGTAAGGGTTTCCAGGTTTATAGTAAGAACCTATCCAAGAAATGAACGTCTAAATTAATATCTTAAAATTTAGGCCAAAAAATCGGGTAGGAGAAAATGCTAAAAACAAGAGAGCCCTTGATATATAGGGTAAAAGATTCATTATGGGAACGAATTAAAAAGAAAATACCAAAACCTACAGGCAGAGGAAGAAGACCAGCAAATGATAAAGAATGTTTCGAAGGAATAATTTATCTATTGAGAACAGGCTGCCAGTGGGGTGAATTGCCAAAAGAGTATCCACCAAAAAGTACAGTCCACCATAGATTCCAAAAATGGATTGAAAAAGGCATTTTTGAAGACTTATGGCAGGAATTATTAATTGAATATGATGATCTGGAAGGCATAAATTGGGAATGGTTAAGTGTTGACTCGGCATCAGTGAAATCCCC
>JANQGS010000002.1 GCA_028277195.1 Candidatus Gastranaerophilales bacterium | reverse complement strand
AAGTCATCCTCCGCACCTTCGCGGGCTATTACAATTTCACCCGTAGCCTCAAGCGCCCTGATAATGGCAACAATAGTGGTCTGGGCATCCTGGACCTCCCTTGACCTCACCGGACCCATATATTCCATGTCATCCTTAAGCATAGCCGAGGCCCTCTCTGACATGTTGGTGAATATTTTCTCCTTAACCTCATCGCCTGTACCCTTAAGGGCAAGCGCGATGTCTTTTGTTTCAACCTCCCTGAGGATACGCTGGACAGAGCGGTCATCAAGTTTTACTATGTCTTCAAACACAAACAT
Organism: Candidatus Gastranaerophilales bacterium; assembly: GCA_028277195.1. GTDB lineage: Bacteria > Cyanobacteriota > Vampirovibrionia > Gastranaerophilales > UBA9971 > JANQGS01. Next base: position 5,873 of record JANQGS010000002.1, on the reverse strand, counting down.
AAGCTCCCGTATTCTCTCCGCCATGTCAATATCCTGGCTCTCGAGCGCTTCCATAATCCTCTTTTCCGAGGTCCTGTCAGTCCTGTTAAGGATATCCGCCAGAACCTCGATACCGCCTGCTTTTGAAAAGTCCTGCACCACCACTGAGGAGAATTTTGTTTCGATTATTTTTTCGACTTCCTTGAGTATTTCGGGGTTTGTCCTGTCCATTTCGGCTATTTTCAGGGAAACCGTTGATTGTATCCTCTCAGGCAGGTTGCTTATTATACCCGCTGACTTATCCGGTTTTAAATAAGCCAGCACAAGAGCTATAAGCTGCGGGTTTTCATTTTGCAGGGAAGACGCGAGCTGGGCAGGGTCTGCCTCGTTAAAAAACTGGAAAGGGTTATTCCGTGTTGTAGCGAGCCTGTCCATTACAGACTTTGCCCTTTCATCCCCGTATGCTTCTTCCAGTATCTTTTTGGCATAATCCACCCCGCCCCGGGAAACGAGATTGCTTGCCTGGAAATACGAATAAAACTCCTCAAGCACTTCATCGAGTATTTCCTTCGGGATTTTGTTCAGGCTGGCTATATCCACCGTTATCTGCTCTATCAGTTCTTCGTCAGGGATATTTTTCAATACTTCCGTTGCGGTTTCAGGCCCTAATGCGATTAAAAGCGTGGCAACTTTTTGCGAATTTGACATGCGGGTAAAACTAAGCTCTTCAGGGTTGGCCATAATTCCTTATTCCTTAATATATGATAGTAGTAAACGTGCCGCCTCCTCCGGGTCGGAGACTATTGTGCTGTTTATTTCCCCTCTCATTTTTTCCAGCTCAGGGTCAAGATTGGCTTCTATGGCAGGAATGGGCGGCGCGGCCTCAAGCAGGTCCTCAGCCCCCCCGCCGTCGTCGCCGGTTGCATTGTAATACCTGCTTGCGTCATAAACCTCCTCGCCCTGCAGCGGCTTTTTCAAAAGCGATTTTAACACCATTAACGCGGTTAAGCCGAGTATCAACACGACCACAAGCGGGCCTGCCTGCCTGACAATAAGCTCCAGCATGGAAATATTTTGCATTTGCTCTAAAATAGGCTTGTTCCCGGCTTCCGGATTAACGGCAAACTGCATGCCCGAAACCGTAATAATGTCCCCTCTTGAAATATCAGCGCCGCTTGCCGAGATAACAAGGTTTTTAATCTCCTCCTTTTCCCTGGAGGTAAGTATTTTATTGAGGGCAACGGCTATTGTCATCCGCTCCACCTTGCCCGGCGCGTAAACAACCTGCTTAATCTCCTTTGAAACCTTATAATCCCTTGAAGTCCTGCTTTTCTGGTAATTTGTGCCTTTTGCCCCGCCCGAGGCTTTTTCCGCATTTTCCCCTGATTCTTCCCCGGTGAGTTGTTTTCTTTCTTTATCGTATGCCTCAATTTCCTCATTTATACTCGAAACTATGCCTATGGGGGTATTGCTGCTGTTTCCTGCCGGAATATATTGTTCTATGGTTGTTTTTGCCCTATCAAAGTTCATTATTGCGCTGACTTCAACGCTTACATTGCCGTGTCCCACTATTTTCTGCAAAACCTTTCGCACTTTTGTTGATGTCTCATTTTCAAATTCTGTCCTGTAGTCAGTTAAACCGGATGAGCTCCTGGAAATATCGTCCGCAAGGGAAATGCCGTTCTGGTCGGTTACAAATACCCTTTCCGGGGTCAGTCTCGCAATGCCGTAAGCGACCAGGTTTTTAATTGCCTTTACCTGTTCCGTTTTAACCCTTGCCCCCCCGTCGAGAATCAGCATAACCGAAGCTGAGGGCAACTCGTCCTTATCGGAAAAAACAGACCGGTCAGGCTCTGCTATTTGCACCCTTGCTTTTTTAATTCCCCTTATTTTTTCTATTGTGCGGGTTAATTCGTCCTGGAAAATCTTCTGGCGTGTAAGTTTATTCTGGAAATCAGTTGCCCCGAACTGTATTTTATTAAGCAGGTTAAATCCCGGGTTGCTGTCCTTTATAACGTCATTCTCGGCAATCATTAGCCTTAAGTCCTCTTTAACGCTAATTGGCACGAGCACTGTCCGCCTGTCATCGCTAAGTTTAAACGGATGGCCTGCTTTTTTAAGGTTTTCAATAACCGCTATTGTATCCGTTTCGTTTAAGTCACTGTAGAGCACTCCCCACTCAGGCTCAAGCGACTTTACCACAACAAAGAAAATTGCGGAAAACGCCCCGATTGTAAGCAGTAAAATTAAAGCCCTCTGGAAGTTATCAAGACCACCCCAGAGCTTTTTTATGTCATTTGCCAGCAAATCAAAATAGTTTTCCACTTCATTTTACCCTTTTTATCATACCCGAATGTGCTTCAACTCCTGGTAAGCCTGTACTATTTTATTCCTCAACTGCATTGTCAGTTGCATGGACAGGCTTGCCTTTTCAGACGCTATCATAACTGAGTGAATATCTATATTACCGCCTGAGGCAAAGGTTTCAACCGCTTTTTCCGCGGCCTTGTGTTTTTGGTCAACACTATTCAGGTAATTACTCATTAACTCCGAAAACTTGCCGGTTATCTCTTTTGGGCCGCTGGCCCCTACAGCTTTCAGGTCAGCTACAAACTCCAGTTCCTTATCTCCCAGCCCGGCCAGGTCAGCTTCATTTATTTCATAACCCTGCTGTATTTTACTGATAGCGCCCTTGAGCAGTTCCGGGTTCTCGGAAAAGTCCAGAAAGTCATCCAGGTTTTTTATATTCTCAAAATTACCCGGGTTAAAACCTTTCAGGCTGCTTAAATTCACCATATTTGTAAAACCTTCGAGCGGACCGGCCATATATTACTCCCCCGATAATAAACTACCTACATTATGTATAGTAACCTTTTTAGAGTAGGCTCTCATCAATATTCGGATATATTTTCTCCTCGCAGGGGTGGAATTTGGGGTGTAGACCCGGGGGTTAAGGGGGAAGGAAATAGCTTAATTTTTTTAACAATCTATATCTTCACCTTTACCGCATCAACTATCTCATTAAATATTTCATCAATTTGCCTGTTTCCGTTAATATCACGCACCAGAGATTTGTTCCTGTAATACCCGATTACCGGTTCGGTTTCAGCTTTGTATGTTTTAATTCTTTTTGTGGCGGTCTCTACATTGTCATCCGCGCGCCGGCTCAATTCCCCGCCGCACCTGTCGCAGTTTTGCTCATTTTGCGGGGGGTTGAACTTCATATTGTACTTCACACCGCAATCCTTACAACTCTTTCTGTAGGCCATTCTGTCAATTAACACTCCTTCATCAAGGTCAATATTCAGTACATGGTCAATCTGCTCATTGATTTCAGCGAGTATATTGTCAAGGGCTTCTGCCTGCTCAATACTTCTCGGGAAACCATCAAGTATAAAACCTGCCTGTGTATCGGGTTTGGATACCCTGTTCTTAATTATCCTTACTACCAGCTCTATGGGAACGAGTTGTCCCTGGCTCATGTATTTATCTGCGGTTTTTCCTTCTTCTGAGCCGGATGCCCTTTCCTCCCTGAGCATGCTGCCGGTGTCAATATGCGGGATACCCAGCTCCTTTGCCAGCTTTTCCGCCTGCGTACCCTTGCCGCTGCCGGGCGCGCCTAAAAAAATCACTCTTGTTTTCATTGTTTTAAAAATCCCTCATACTGTCTTGCCAATAAATGTGTTTTTATCTGGTTTATAAAATCCAGCGCAACCCCGACCATAATAATAAGCGCGGTTGCACCTATGCCCTGCAAAGGGGTAATTTTTGTAAAACTGGTTGCCAGCCCCGGTATCAGCGCAACCAGCCCGAGCCCGATAGCTCCTATAAAAGTTACCCTGCCGAGTATTTTTTCAAGAGCGTCTGCTGTAGGCTTACCGGGTTTTATGCCGGGTATTGAACTGCCGTATTTTTTAAGGTTCTGTGCTATTTCCCGCGGCTGCATATTGGGCATTATTGAGGCATAAAAGAAGGTTAACCCCACGATAAGCAGGAAATACAGCATATAATAGACCATGCCCCCGGGATTAAACAGGGAATCACTTAAAAATGTGATAATATCCTTGAAAATTCCCGGCGGTATATTAGCCTGTCCCGCTACACTCAGGATTGTGGTCGGGAAAAGCAGTATTGCCACGGCAAAAATTATAGGCATAACACCTCCCGGGTTGAGCTTAAAGGGGATATGTGTATTTACCCCGCCGTAAACCTTGTTGCCGACCTGGCGCCGGGCGTTTACTATAATTACTTTCCTCATGGCTTCCTGCATGATAATAATCATCACTATTGTAGCGAAGAAAATCAAGAGAAGAATGACCAGGGCAAGCTGCAGACCTGCCTGTCCGGATACTAATTCACCTGTTCGTTCTGCGTAGAAAGGTATTCCCGCCAGGATACCGATAAATATCAGTATTGACCCGCCGTTTCCTATTCCTCTTTCGGTTATGAGCTCAGCCAGCCACATTATAAACGTTGCTCCGGCGGTAAGTGTCAACACAGCCCCGATAAAAGTCAGGGAAAGCGCACTGTCAGCCTCAAGCGCTTTAATCCTTGTCAGGTAGGTCATAAATACAAATGACTGGAACAGGGCGAGCCCTACGGTGAACCGTCTTGTGTACTGTGACAGCTTTCTGCGGCCTTCTTCGCCTTCTTCTTTCTGGAGCTTTTCAAGGGCTGGTATGGCTGCTGCCAGGAGCTGCATTATAATTGACGCGGTAATAAAAGGCCCTATGCCGAGCGCGAAAATTGAAATCCTGCCTAATGCCCCTCCCGAGAACAGGTCAAGAAACCCTATAATATTGCCTCCTGCCCCGCTTCTTATTATTTCCTGGAACGTTTCCGGGTCAATCCCGAAAAGCGGTATATGCGCTCCAAAGCGGAACATTGCTATTGCAAAAAACGTGAATATAAGTTTTTCTTTCAGGCCTGATACCTGCCACATGCCCATTATTTCGTCGGCGGTAGGCACTTTCATTTTTGCCATTGGTTATCTCCTCATACCTTCGTCATTCTGAACTCGTTTCAGAATCTTACTTAATTTTACCTGCTGATTATTTCATTACAAATGTAAAATTTTATGAATTTTAAATATTAGCTATATTTTGTTTATAATATACTAAAACGGGTTTGAATTTGGGAGCAGTATAATATTAAGCGCTTGTAGCTCAGTTGGATAGAGTGCGTGGCTACGAACCACGAGGTCGGGGGTTCGAATCCCTCCAAGCGTGGTCTTTGTTAAAAGCGAGTCCTTCGGCTAATATGTCGAAGGGCTTCTTGTACTTATAGCTTAGTTTTCCGCCTTCTAAAGTGCAGTTCGATAGTATGATTTTCAGTATTTTTCTTTTTTCTTCCGGTGTTTGGTCAATGTATAGATTATAAGCATCTTCTGCCAGTTCTAAAATCTCAATTCCGAATTTTAAGTGCTTATCTGTTGCCTTATCATGAGATTGAATAATAATATTGATTTTTTCTAATTGAGAAGTCCATTCGTTATGCTGAATAAGCCAGAACTCTTCATCAATTTTGTTGTCCAATTTATCTGTATAAATTTTTTTAATTCTATCTCTGAGCCTGTCTGCTTGTTGTTGCAGGTTTTTAATTCTGTCTTTAGTGTATTCCTGCTCTTCTTCAAGACTTTCCTTCAAAACTCTAATAATCCAGTCTTTATGTTCTTTAGTTATAGTGATTTTTTTAACAAGTTCGTCAAACTGTTTTTCAAGCTCTTCCTGCCTTATATAGCCTTTTTGAGAACAATTCTTTTTGCCTTTGCCCCAGGTACAATGATAATAAATATATTTTGAAGACTTATGGCAGGAATTATTAATTGAATATGATGATCTGGAAGGCATAAATTGGGAATGGTTAAGTGTTGACTCGGCATCAGTGAAATCCCC
>JANQGS010000202.1 GCA_028277195.1 Candidatus Gastranaerophilales bacterium | reverse complement strand
TGAATTTAATTCTTAACGCTTTCCTCCCCATTTACAATAACTCCCAAGTTTTATACTTGAAATTATTATATCATATTATTTTATACTTTGCACACTAGGCATTTATCGCCTCCACGGGGTTGAGTTTTGCAGCCTGGTAAGAAGGTATAATACTGGCAATTATGCTCGTTAAAACTGAATAAAAGAACGCGAAAAATGCATACTCAACACTGATTTTAAACTCCGGCACTTCGGTGCTGAGGAAGGTTTCCCCCGCGGATTCAATAATGCCCGCATACCATAATATAAGCAGCTTGGCTATTAAAATGCCGATAACATAGGCTAAAAGGCTCAATATAACCGCCTGGATAACAAAAAGCGACATTATGGAAATATTTTTTGCCCCCATTGATTTTAAAATGCCTATTTCCTTTGATTTAGAGGCTATAAGCATTATAAATACGCTGGTAATACTCGATGCGGCTGAAAAAATAATAAGGAAATTAATGAACAGGATAATCAGCCTGAACCTGTTTATCTGGTCAAGGATTTGCCTGTTTTCCTCCATCCAGCTGTCCACATCAAGCCCGGTTATTTTCCTGAGCTCTTTTGATACATTTTGGGCTTCATAAATATCCTTAATTTTTATCCCGATGCCGTTTACGTCAGTGCCCAGTTCAAATACCTGCTGGCCTGATTTCAGGCTGACATAAACCTTGAACTCGTCATTTGCGCGCAATCCCGTGGAAAAAATACCTACGACCTTGAGGTTTTTTGAAGTCCCCCGGGGGCCCGTAACCGTTACCCTGTCGCCCAGGCCGACGTTGAGCTTTTCCGCCAGGGTCGTGCCCAGTACTATATCGTTGATTCCGAGGTTTCTTATCCTGCCTTTTATAATATCCTCTTCTATGTCAACAACCTTAACTTCCTGTTCGGGTACTATTCCCCGTATTTGCGCACCCCTTTCCTCTGCCCCTCTTATTATAAAGCCCTGCCGGTCAACAAAGGGAGTCATGGCCTCTATTTGTTCAACGTTTTTAATCTTTTCCATTACTTCCCTGTAGGATTTTATGTTTCTTTTCCTGGTCAGCACCTGGTCCTCGAGCAGGAGCTTCTTGCCCGGGAAAAACAGGTCAAAAACGCCCTTATTGCGCTGAAAAGTATCGAGTTCCTTTGTTATTATTATGTTTGGCGCGCTTTTTACGGATTTGTCGATTAAATCGTTGAAAAATGACAGGTTAATGGAGGGGACCCATATAATAATAGCTATGCCAACGCTCATTGCCGCGGTAATTATTATTGACTGCCGCAGGTTAGAGGTTATGTAGCGAGATGCCATAAAAATTTCATACAGCTTCATAGCTATGGCTATTCTTTTATATCAATACTGTTTATGTCAATATCATCCCTGACCAGTTTAAGATGGCGTTTATGTTCCTCGTAAAAGCCGCAGTTTGTGACGTACATGACCCCGTCAAGGCTGACCAGCCCAAAACCGAGAGCCTGCAGTAAAGGACATTCAACTCCCTTTTTAAAATTTTTGCAGCTCATGCACTGGTCTTCTTTTTCTACGAAAACTTTTCCATCTTCGCAATACATAATCGGGTTTTTAGTCCTCTTCAGTTTCGGTTTCCAGGTAAGAAACTATTTTGTTAAACTCATCATCATTGTCTATTGTTTCAAATGTATAACTGTCGTCACTTTTTGACAATCTCATTATAACGACTTCTTCCTCCTCTTCCCCGCCGGCTGAGTCGTTGTCTTCCCCGAGGTAAGCCAGGAGTCCGTATTCCTGGCCGTCGAGCTCCATGACATCAATGAGCTCAAAGCTGTAAATTTCACCGTTCTCATCCTGGGTTCTTATGATTCTGGATTGTTCCGAGCCATTGTTATCTGACATAATTTATCTCCTTCTGTTTAAATATTGCTGTAAGATTAACACAGCAGACGTAATATCAACAAGCCCCTTATTTTTGGAAGGTTTCTTTTTCTGCTCTATAAGAACTTTTTCAGCCATCCGGCTGGTTAGTCGCTCATCTTCGAGTTCAACCTCTAGCGGTACATGTTTTTTTAGCAACTCTAAATAGCATAACACATCTTTTGCCTGAAAGCCCAGAGTTCCATCCATATTTTTTGGAAGTCCGGCCACAATAAGGATTATAGCGTGTTCCTCACATATCTGGCTTATTTCATTAATTGAAACATTTTCAGGTTTCCTGTTAATAAACTTTAACGGTTGCGCGCTAATCCCCAGTGGGTCGCTCATTGCAACACCTATTCTTTTTGTGCCTATGTCAAGTCCGAGTATTCTCTTTTTCATTGGTTACGCTAATATATCTATTAATTCCTGGATACTCTGCTCACTGGAAGCGCCATGCTCGTCAGCGGTTTTGTTTCTCTCTTTTTTTCTTTTGTTCCAGGGGTTTAATTTTTGCTGCTCACGGTTATAAAGGTTATACTCATACCTCAATAAGCCCTCGATAACGGTTTTTCTGAGCACACCCCTGATAAAGGCAATTTTCATTATATCATGGTCACTCCCGGTATCCATTGCCCGGGCAACAGAGGCCGCAATATCCCTGAAGTGGTGTAATTCTGTCATATCAAAGAGAACGGCAGTGTTTTCCAGTCTTTTTTTATACGCTTCCCTTAGAGTGGAGTCAAAAATAACGGGAAAAAGGTTGTTTATCTCTTCTTCTATGTATTCATTGAGTTTATAGGCATTTCCGGCGTAATAATCCTTTTTTTCCGCAAGGTTAGCTATTATTCTCTCGATATTATGCTTAACCTCGTCATGGTCGTCATTTTCAAAGAACCATTTTTCAAAATCAGGGAATTTATACAAATTTTCGCTTTCTTCTAAAAGATTATCCGGCAAATACTCTTTATTGTCATTCTGAACCCGATTCGGAATCTCATGAGGCTTAATGTCCTTGATAGCGGATTTCCAGGCAATATATTCGTAAGAA
>JANQGS010000275.1 GCA_028277195.1 Candidatus Gastranaerophilales bacterium | reverse complement strand
ATGACTGGCAAAAGACTAACATAACCATAGATAATGAAATTTTTGAGAAAGTTTTTGAGGTATTTGACCTTTATAACTTCACGGTAAAAGAGGATGAACCTCTTGAAAAAGAAGTTGCTGTTGACCCTGAGATGTTAGGTAAGGTTTTTGAAGAGCTTCTTGAGGTAACCGAAAGAAAGTCCAAGGGAGCTTTTTATACTCCTCGTGAAATCGTGCATTATATGTGTCAGGAAAGTCTTGTTAATTACCTTGCTACTGAATTTGAAGGGAAAGTGCCTAAAGAAGACTTTGAAACTCTTGTTGAGGTTGCTGAATCAACCTATCAGAACAAATCAAAAAGAACCGGCATTGACCTCCCGGAGCCTGTTAAAAAACACGCACAGCCTATTGATGATGCTTTAAAAAATATAAAAATCTGCGACCCTGCTATCGGTTCTGGAGCTTTTCCCGTCGGAATGATGAATGAAATAGTCAGGCTGAGAACGGCATTAAACGGAGAAATTCACGAAGAGGATAGAACCGCATATAGTTTTAAAAGGCAGGTTATTGAAAACAGTATTTATGGTGTTGATATTGACCCTGGAGCTATTGAAATTGCAAGACTAAGATTCTGGCTGTCTCTTGTGGTTGATGAGGAAAAACTCGAGGATATAGAGCCACTTCCAAACCTTGATTACAAGATTATGCAGGGAAACAGCCTGATATCGTCCTATGAAGATGTTGATTTTGATGATTTGTTTGCAGTAAAGGAAAAAAATATCCAGAGGGGACTTTTTACAAATGATATTCAAAATCAGTTTGACGATTTAGTTTTTGAACTTAAAAACACAAAAGATAAATACTTAATAGCTTCTGATAAAGACAGGAAGAGAGAACTAAGGGATAAAATCGAAAAACTCATTCAGGAAATAATCCTGAATAAACTCGAAGAAAAATATACAAAAGATAAGGTCAAAGGAAAAGCAAAGGCAAAAAAATTTTCTGATGTATTAATTCAGATGAAAGAGAAAAAGGAATTTTTCCCCTGGAAGCTGTGGTTTTCAGAGGTATTTGAACAAAAAGGTGGATTTGATGTTGTTATAGGGAATCCGCCGTATGTTGATTCTGAAGAAATGGTAAAGACACTTCCACATGCGAGAAATTATTGCTCAGAAAAATATAAATCCGCTAAAGGGAACTGGGATTTATATATACCATTTTTTGAACTCGGGTGGAACGTTATTGGAAAAAATAAAGTACTTGCGTTTATAACCCCAAATAAATGGCTTTCTATCGGCTATGGCAAAGCATTAAGAAGTTTTCTTTTGCATGATTTTATTCAAATATGCAGGTGCGATAAGATAAAAGTTTTCAATGCAGGAAATTCTCCTGTTATTACGTTTTTCCAAAAAAATAAAAATTCAACTGAGTTAAATATCAATGAATTTAATGAATTCAAAGAGTTGATAAAATTAAATAGCGGAAGTAAAAATTTAATAACTAATAGTGATAATTGGGGTATATTCTTATCTGACAATATAGAATTACTTTTAAAAATTTCAGATGGCAATATTTTTGTTCTAGACAATTATGAAGCAGAAAATCCTTTTGCTACAGGTGAAGCCTACGATATAAGGGAGCTTTTAGAAAATCAAAAAGAAATTGATTTAAAAGAATATTTTAAGTTAATCAATACAGGAACTATTGATTCTTATATTACACTCTGGGGGATTAAAAAAACATTTTATTTAAAATTAAAATTTGATTATCCTGCTCTTAAAAGAGCAATTTTAAAAAATTATTCTGAAAAAAGATATAATCAATCTGCTTCAAGTAAAATCATAATAACAGGAATGCGTTATTTTGAATGTTTTTTAGATAGTGAAGGAAATTACATAGCAGGTAAATCAACAATTATAGTTAGAGGAAATGAATTAAAAAAATTGTTAGGTATTCTTAATTCAAAGTTGATTTCATTTTTTATTAAAGAGTCTTATAGTGCTTTAGGAATAGATGGAGGAATAAATTTTTCTAAAGATTTAGTTAATACATTACCATTACCGGAAACGGATTATTCTTTTTTAGAAAAAACTGTCGATAAAATCCTTGAAATTACAAAATCAGACGATTACAAAGAAAACTCTGAAAAACAGGCTAAAGTTAAGGACTACGAAAAAGAAATAGACTTGATGGTCTATAAGCTCTATGACCTTGATTATGATAAAATTAAAGTTATAGACCCTGAGTTCTGGCTCTCAGAACAACAATATATTGCCTATAAGTGTGGTGAATCGCAAGAATGTATTGCACTCGCAACCACGCAGGAAAAAACTGTCGCCAAAACCTCAGAAAGCATAACCACCCTTAAAAACTTTGAGTTTGATAAAAGACCAAGCACTAAAGCTATTATAGAAAAAATCTCCGAACATAACCCTGACCTGCTTGATAATGACAGGGCATTTACAGAAGTATTCAAATCCATCGCCTTTAAAAACGGTTACTCAAAGCAGGATATTCCTAAATACTGGACTATAGGCAGACAGATATTTGACTATAAAAAAGAAAAAGATATAAAAGCCTCACCAAATGCAGATAAACGTGTTGCACTTTCTCATCAGGTAAACTTTGATGAAAAAGTCCTGGGCAACTTTGTATTTGTTAAAGAAGACGGTAAAAAATACAAACCCAGCATTAAAGAAATTATTCAGAGAATTGTTGAATATAAGCCTGAATACACAGAAAATGACTGGGATATTCTTGAATTATTTGACGCTGTGGCATTAAACAATGGCTATGATGAAGATTCCCTGCCTAAATACTGGAATATAATCCGGGCGGTTTACGACCTGAAGAAGAACTTGAAATCAGAGGAGATTGTTGGTGGATAGGAGCGAAAAACATTTTAATGAACCTAAAAAAACTCATACAAAAATTAAGCATTTACTACTTAATAGTGTTTTAACTAAATCGATCAGTATAGCAAATAATTTATGCGATAGATACAATAATACTGATAAAAAATATACATATGTTGATTTATTTGCCGGTAAAGGTACTTTTGAAGATGGTTCAAAAGGCTCTCCTCTTATCGCTCTAGATATTTTAGATAATCAAATTAATGATGAAAAAAATAAATTTGATAAATTACAGATAATTGCAACAGAAAAAGATGCAGGTAACATACAAGAATTAGAACAAGTTCTTAAAACGATAGAAGCAACAAATAATATTGATTTCTATTATGGAGAGGGCGAATGGGAAAATTTCGATGCAAAATTACAGAACCAGCTTAGAGGCTCCGATTGGGGTTTTATTTTTGCTGATCCTTTCTCTACTGAGCTAGATATTATTAAGTTAAAAAATGTTTTAAAAGATTGTTCAAAATTAAAAGATATTCTGGTTTTCTTCAATTTTAATACTCTAGCAAGGCAAGAAGGACGTGCTCATTCAAAGGATATTGAAAGGATATGCAAAAACTTAGGCATAAGTGAAGATGAATTACTTGATAATGAGGGTGATTTTTCAAATAAATTTCAAAATACCTTAAAGAATCATTTTTCAGACCTAAAAGACTTTGTCCTTGGGGTATCTTTCCCCAACACAGTAAAAGGTAATTTAATTAATGCTGATTATTTTTATCTAATTTTCTCAAGTAGTTCAATTATTCTTGTTGATTCGTTTTTAAAAACCTATGAACAATCACTAAAAGAATTTGCTCATTATACCTCTCAAAAGTCTTTGTTTGAAGGACAAGACGTAATACAAATTTTGGAAAACAATAATAAAGAGTGTTTGCTTTTGAATTTATTTAAAACTTTTACAATGGAATTTTTGTCTTGGAAAAAAATAATAAATACAGGTTGCCGAGTTAACACATTAGAAAACATTGTTGTTCTGCTAAATGAAATGGCTCGTAAAGGTAAAATAGAATTTGAAGCACCACAGTATTGTTTATATAAACGAAAAACAGGTGAGAATTTACCAGGAAATTTGAAATTTTCGTCTTTAAAAAATAAAAAATGTTTGGAACAGGTGAAAATTAAATTACTTAGCGAAGTGCAAGTTTCTCTTTTGTAGGATATCCATCCCAAGTTTCGCCTTGGAGCTCACGACCTGCCCGTTTTTTATTAACTCCACCCCATTGTTTAAAAAAGAATGGCACATTAGATTCCAGGCATTTATCACGAATATAGGTTATCCAGCTTTCTTCGATAGGTCTTGCCCCGGGGCCACTTTCTCCGCCAACAATTACCCAATCTATTCCCTTTAAGGGGATTGGCTTAATTTGTGTAATCATAGGCTCTATCGAAAGATATTTTACTTTTGCCGGAGTTTTGACTAAGTCAGTTATGCGATATTTATATTCCTGAGACTCAACAGTAACCCCCATCCAAATATTAGCAGTCCAATTTAACTCATTTGCTATCTGCACTAAGCGTTTAGAGCGTTTTGTTAAAACTTGAAAAGTATGCCAATGAGCCTTGTTCATGACCTCAAAAACTTGCTTTATATAACTATCAGATACATTTTTATGAAACAAATCACTCATAGAGCAAACAAATATAACTTGAGGTTTTTTCCAGTTTAATGGTTCACATAAGTATTCTGGATGGGTAGTAAGTTTGAATTTATTTCTATATTTATCCTGACCCATTGAATGTAAGCGTTTTGCCATTTTTTCCGCATAACAATTTTTACACCCTTCACTGGTTTTTGTGCAACCAGTAACCGGATTCCACGTAGACCCTGTCCATTCAATTTTAGATTTTTCAGCCACAATATACTTATCATATAATTGATTTAAACTATATGAATAAATTAGCATATTTATAACAATGATTACATACTTAAATTAAGACAGAAAATTATTTTTAGCTCAGTCTGAATATTTACCCGTAGACAAAATTTCCCTAAATATTTCGGTTATTTTTGATAATTTTAATAATAAATAATAATATAAAACTTTGCTTTTACCTTTATAAATCAATGCAAACCATTAATATACGAGGCGATGACACTCCCTGCAAGTCCATATGTTACTTGTAACAGGCAGATATAGCTTTTGAACCATTTTTTTGCACTTTGAGCAGAGGAAAAAGTACCTGTAATTGCCGAAAGTAGCTGGTTTTTCAATAATATTCAAGTCCATGTGCCATTTTTGATCATTATTTTCATACGCAATTATAATAACTTTTTCACTTGGCACATAATATAGTGTTACTGGTGTTTCCGGTAGGTTGTTTCTTTCTAGTGTTGTCTCCAGTGGAGTGCAAGGTGTTTTAAAAGCGGTTTTAGCTGCTTTTATTGAAATAACCTTGCAATTACCTACTGTATTCCTGTGTTTTTCTAATTCTTTACTCACTTGCACCTCCAAAAAATATAATAAAAGACAACATCTATGCCCTTGGCAGTTCTGATAGTTTTTGTAAAGGCCTGTTCAATAAAAGTTTTGTTGAGCCGGTTCTGCCATGCCGGTTTTTCCTTACCATGACACAAATCTCTTGCTCATCAGGCTGGCCTAACTCTTCACCTTCCTCATCCTCCTCTTCTTGCTTGGCATAGAGCATTAGCACAACATCCGCGTTTTCTTCGATTTCACCTGAACCTTTTAAGTCATTAAGCTCCGGCTTTCGGTTTCTCGCGTCTCTGCCGGCCTGTGCAAGTACAAGTAGCGGCGTTCCGCCAATGTCATAGGATAACTGCCTTAAATTGCTTGCTATGTCTGTTACCCGCTCATAAATATTGCTGCTCTTCACACTGCTTTTCACCTTGGTAAGGTGGTCTATGACAACAAGGTCAATATTCTTCAGGTTTAAAGCTATTTCCTTCATATCGTTAAGCGTTAAATTGGGCTTGCTGACGTAGTACAAGTTTTTATCATTCAACAATTTTCTCCCCAACCCCAGTATTTCCAAAACTTTTGCCTTTTCTGCCGGGCTAAGGCGAGGGTTATCAAGGTCATCCCTCAAAGGGCATCCTGTTAAATTGCTAATCATTCTTTCAAAGTTTTGTGTTTTTTGTTCTTCAAGGTCGAAAAACAAAACCTTTTTGCCTTTGTTTATAAGGTTTATGGTGAAATTCAATGCCGTGCAAGTCTTACCCACGCTGGGCCTGGCAGATAATATTGTAATCTGGTTCCTTTTAAACCCGCTAAACATCTTTGTTAAAGAGCGATAGCCTGTGCTTATGGGCAATTCCCTATTGGGGTTATTAAAGTCCGCAATAATTTGGTCTAAAATCTCTGCCGATGTTTCAAGCGGTGAGTTTTGCACCGGCTCAATGTTGGTTTCCAGTATACTCATTGATTTAAGCCTCTTTATTATGTTTTAAATACCATTCGTTTATGTCTTTACAGCAGCTACATTCCATTTTTTTAACGCTGTAGTTGAATTTAGCAAGCCTTTTAATGTCCTGTCTCGCCTGTTCGCCAGCTTCGTCATTGTCCAGCCACAGGATAATCCTTTTGTAATTTGCCACCGAAATGGTGTTAAGAAGGTTTTTGATAGTGCTAACACCGTTAGACGGTGTGGCTATTTCCGTACAAAGCTCCTGTCCGTTGTTTTCCTCAAGAAGAATTTGCCAGAGAGTATAAGCGTCTATAAAGCCCTCTGTAATTATCAGGTTTTTTGAAAATGACGCTGGTTCTAAGTCTCTTACTTCGCCAGCTGGCAGCACTTCAAAGCCCTTTCCGCCTGCCCGGTTAATCAAGCATAACCTTGAGTCTGTGCTCTCTGCTTTGAATAAGCCTTTATGTCCGGCTGGCCTTAATTCTTTGGGCATTATCATATAACTGGTTCGGTATTCAGCCCCGAACAGCTCTCCTGTCTGTATATCATAAGCAGGGAAAACCCAGCGTTTGTTTTTCTTGTCAATTCCCATGCCGAGCTTAAGGGTTTCCCCATATAGGCCACGGTAAGTTTTAAGGAACTCCTGGGCTTTTTCATCCTCTTGAAGCTCCAGAACGCAATCAAGAATGTAATCATCAGTTATATGAGGCTTTTTGGGGGCTACAGGCGGTGTCGAACTATTGTTTTTCCTGGCCTTTGCCATGTCAGAGAGCACCTGCCGGCTGTGACCAGCGTTAGCAAAACAGGTTAATAATTTGTTCTTGTCAGTAAATACAAGGTTATCTCTCCCTTTATCTTTACAATAAGGGCACTGCCAGTAGTGGTGTCCGCCTGATGTCCTGTTAGGCTTACCTAAAAATGAAACTATGTCAGTAAAATTCAGGTTACTCATTATTTTGCTTCCCCCCTGCTTTAGCTTTTAGCCTTTTTATGACCTCATCCAGTGATTCTTTTTTTGTTTCCCAAACCAGGTGTGGGTCAATGTCCTTTGTCTTTTTTGGCACAGCTTTTTCCAGTAATTTTGGGTGGTTATCTTCTTTTAGCAAGTAATCAAGTGTTGGGCGTTTCTGGCTGCCGTCAGGAAACTTCCAGAGTTCATTATTAGCTGCACTAAAGAGTTCTTCCCAGTAGCCCCTTTCAGGGTGTGCACTTATCAGGGCATCGAGTTTTTTGTGCCTTTCCCTGGTCACTCCCCGCACCTGCGGCAGGTTTGAGCAAAGGGAATGGTAGAGGTTAATGACCTCATCAATCGTCACCTTGCTGTTTCCCCCGCCTGTTTTTTCCTTGCTAATATAAGAATTAGTTATAACACTAGTTATAGGCTGGGCTTTTTCTTGCTCTGTGTCTGTGTTTTGGGCTTTGGAAACTAAACATAATTTGTTGGGCGTACCAACATTTTTGGTTGAGGTACTCAATAAATTATTGATAGTTTCAATAAATTGTTGAGAAAGGTTTAGGTTTTTACTTATAAGCTCATTGAAAGCCTTTTGGCTATAACCTTTCTTGTAAGGTATTGTCCAGTCTTCATAATTTTTGTTCAGAACGTATACGCATAAGTCAGGATACGCGATTATGCCCCTGTTTTTTTCTAAATACTCCAGTTCTTTAGCTATATAGTTCGGGTGAACCCCGGCAACCCTGAACATGGCCTTGTTTTTGATTAATGCAAACTTTTTGCCGCAGGCATAAGATAGCCTCAAGATGAAATAGATGATGCTTAGCTGGTTTTTAGAAAATTCTCTGAAGGTTAAAGCCTCTAAAATGCTGTTTGCCAGTCTTAAATGGCTGTCTGTGGGCTGTGGGCTTGCCATTTTTAAATCCTTTACTCTTCATCAATAAGCACATTTGGCCTGAGCGTCATAAGGGTGTGATCCCAGGCCGTGTATAGGAGTTCTCCCAGGGCTTTCTTTGTTTTCCTGTCTTTTGGGCTGCATCTGTTGTAAGCACTAATCATGCTTAATAAGAGCAGGTAACACAGTGTCAGAAGTGCTTCGCATAAAGCCCAGTTTTTGAACTGCTTAGCGAAGGGCTTGCCTTTCTCCAGGTCTTCTTCTCTGCTTAGTAGCTGGACTTTCCTCTGTAGGCTGGGGATAATCTCTTTTTCTGTGAATTTTTTGCTGTAAACGCTGTACATGATGTCTCCTTTCAAAAGTTCTTAAACGTTGGTTTGCTCGTCAATGTATGAGTAGAAAGACCTTAAATCGATTAATACCCTTCTTCCTACACGCCTGATGCACTTTTTAAAGCCGTTAGTCTCGCAATGGAAGATTAAATGGCGAAGACCGGCTTCTGAATGGTAGTGCCCCTCTTTAACCATATTTTTTATTGTTAATTTGGGTGAAAAATTAAGTATGGTTGCTTCATGTTGCGATGAACTTTCAAGGTTTACACTGTTGGCAATCATTTCGGTCATTTTGTCTCTCCTTTCAGTTTTTTATACTTATAGTGCTTTGCCTTCTATCCAGGAGTTGAGCTTTTCTTCATTGAAATAAATACGTTTTCCCACCTTAAAATAGAGCTTTGGCGGGAAAGCTCCTCTATTGATTTTTTTGATAAATTGCGTGTCTGGTCGTTTTGAACCTTTTGGCAATGTCATCAACATTTGGATAGTTTGATTTCATACAAAAACCTCCTGTATTACTAATCTTCATTAGTGTGTACAGAAGTATAATCTGTTTTTTTAATTTATGTCAGGAAGTTTTAAAGTTAGGAAAGCTATAAGCCTGCATAACTTTGATTTTCAGCTCAAACGCCCTAATCTTTTCCTAAATTTTTCCAGGAGAATTTTTTCCATGTAATCTATGTTTTGGCTTTTAGAAGTTGATTTTAGGTCTTTAAGTTTTTGCTCATCAAGAAAACTAATTAAAGACAATCTACAGGTATTAATCTCTTCTATTGTTTGTATAAAGCTACTTTCACCGCCAAGAGTAATAAAGTGATTTTGCCTTTGTTGATATTCCTCATTTAATGTTTCATTTTGCTCTATAAACGAGGGGATAACTTTTTGTATTAACTCCCAAAAGTTTTGATTTTCTATATTACCATTTTCTACTTGATCTAAATAATCATTAAGCTCTTCAATAACAGGGTCATCTGCCAAACTGCTCTGCATATGCTATACTGTCCTTATAATCAAATATCAACTAACACTTAATCCCTGCGCCGCCAAGCTCTAGGGATTATTTTATTATATCAGCTTTCATCTTCTGTTGTTGCAACGTATTTTTGGTTCTTGCTTGTGGGCTTATCGGGTATAGTTTGCTTGATTAAGCCTTTGTTCATTAGCTTATTTAGCTTGATATTAAAGTTTTTGCGGTCTTTATACCCCAAGTATTCCATTATTTCTTTTTTTGATTTGGGTTCTATACAAAATTCAATTATCTTTTCTTCAACTTGTGGGGTATCTTGTGGGGTATCTTGTCCGGTTTTCTCAAAGTCCTTATCCAGAGGGGTTTTATCTTGTGGGGTGTCTTGTGCACTAAAGTCATAACGCATAGTAATTTTGAACACATTATCATCACTTATAACCGGGTCAAATCCGGTGTACTTTTTGCAGTATTTATAAAGATTTCTAACCCCTGAGCCTAATTCCTCCGCCCAGCCAATTTCCCTGAAAACCTTTGCTATTTTAGGGTTTTTAGGTTTTGGCGTAAAGTCGTTGGGGTCAATAATCCCATAAATATATGGTGTATTACTGTTTTCAGCGTATATTTTATCTTTTTCGATAACCAGTTTAGCTATAAAAGGATTTGAATATTCCCTGTGCATAAGTATATTGGCTGCAATTTCTCTGAAAACTCTTCCTCGCAAATCAATCCTTACTTCATTTTCAAGATAAAAAGGCGAGGGAAGATGTTTTCCAATAAACGCCAGAATCCTGTCATAGCTTTCAATCAGGTTTGTATAAACAGTACCTCTGTCATCATACCTGTCTGTGTCTTTTATCCTTACGATTAAGTCTGTCCTATGATGTGGTAATACAGAAGAAATAACCTCATCCTTGCCAAACAATAGCACCGCTGCAAGTGTAAAGCCTTCTTGTCCGGTAGAGCTATCAGCTTGGTAGAGATTAGCATTTTTTAAAATGTCAAAATCTCTCATTTTCTCCCATGGATGTCCTGTTCTTTGCAAGGAAGCGACGTTTCTTACTCTTGCTATTAAGTCATCTCTGAGGTCATCTAGCTTTATTGCAGGGTATATAGTGTTTTCTGAATATAATTTTTCTTTTCTTGAATATAGATTGGCAACAATGCTTTGATTACGGGTTATATCATAATCACCTTCGTTGTTCCTAAGGTATATTTTGTTTTTGTACTTGTGTACAAATGAGGTTTCTGGAACATAAGCATATAGCACTATTTTTTCATCAATGATAATTTCTTCCAGGGAAATACAAAAAGCAGGGTTTATGACTTGGTTGTTATTCATGGCGTTTGCGAAGTCCTGTTTTATTTTTGTAGCGGCCTCTGGCGCAACTCCTGTAATGTTGCCGTTATCATCAACGCCTAAAAGGACATGCCCGCCTTTAGTGTTTAAAAAAGCACAAACAGATCCATATAAGTTGGCAGGAAGGCCATGTTGAGCTTTTTTAAACTCAACTTTGTCTTTTTCTCCCTTTGCGATTAACTGTCTTATCTTTTGTATCATTGTTTAATTATATCCTATCTGAATAAGTTGTTTTTAGTGAGTTTTTTGAACTGCCGAGAAATATTCGGTAGTTGCTTCCAGGAACTTGTGCATATTTTGCACAAGTTCAACTTGTAAGTATTCCTTACAAGTTGCTTTTTTCAGTATGTGTAAAATATGCACATACTGGTTAATTCACTGTTCACTGTGCTTTCTCCTCTAGTCCTTTAAATTGCTGTTCATTCATTCGCTCTAAAATATCGGCGGTATGCTTTTGAGTTAAGTGTGAGTATCTTTTAACCATTTGCATGGTCTTATGGCCGAGGATTTCGCTGATTTCAACCAGGGTAGCCCCATTCATGGCTAAGTAACTGGCTGCTGTGTGGCGCAGATCATGGAACCTAAAATCTTTTAGGTTTGCTTTTTTTAGAACTTCTTCCCACTGCCAGCGTAAATCTAAAGGCTTTTTACGGTCAGGTCTTGCAAAAACATAGTCAGAATTTATATGTCTTACTGTAGCATTTTTAAAATGTTTTGATAATAAACTATAAGCAGTGGAAGAAATAGGGACAGCCCTGTGTTCTCCATTTTTTGTATCCATGAAGTAAAATATTCTTCGCTTTAAATCAACGTTTTCCCAGGTTAAAGTTATAATTTCTGTAAACCTTGCGCCTGTTGAAAGAGCTATAACCACTAATAAATAAATGTGTGGATTGCTGGCCTCTTGGCAGGCTTTTAAAAGGGTGTTTCTTTCTTCATCCGATAAAAATCTTATGCGTCCTCGGCCTTCTCTCTTTTTTGTTACTTTAAACATCGGATTTTCTTCTAACCAGCCATATTCTCTAACGGCTTTTGTTAAAACAATAGATAAAGCTGCCATGTAGCGATTAACTGTGGCGTCTGACCTCTCTTTTTCAATCCTGCCGCCGTTTTTAAGTTCTTTTACAGAGGGTTCTTTTTTAAGTTTATCCCTATGTTCACTTAATAACGCTGGAGTTACATCAGAAAGCAGGTATTTCCCCAGCCGGTCTTTCCACCAGTTTAGCTGCATTTCAAATTTTTGGTGGTCAGATTTCCTATGAGGTAATTCATTTTCAATATAGCGGTCTATCAAATCAGCTAAGGTGTGTTTCTTTGCTTCCGCTGTTTTAAAATACCTTCCTTCTCTCATGGCCGCTTCTGTTTGCTGTGCCCATCTGTTGGCATCAGTTTTGCGAATAAATGTAGCTGTTTCTGTAGGATACCCTTTAATCCTGACCTTAACCTGATAGCTAACTTCACCTTTGCTATTCTCTCTTTTAGATATAGTTGCCATAAACGAATCCTCTAATTTTTCTGGGACACTCGTGGGACAGTATGGGACAAAAAATCACGATAATTTATAATTAATAATAAAACATTGCGTCGCTAAAATCAAGAAATAGCTTGATATTTTTTGTTGTGTTTTGTTATAATTTTTTAAAACAATGTGATTCGAATTCCCTTGGGGGTGGTTTTTATTGAAGTACCTTTTTATTATTTCTTACGTATAATAGCAGTGTGAGCAATATTAAACACATAAAACTGGAAGCGGAAACAGAAGAAACCGGCCTGCGGCTGGATGTTTTTATTGCCGGGCTTGTGCCGGGGTTCTCACGCGCAAGGGCCCAACAGCTAAACGCCCTTGTAAACGGAAAGCCCTCAAAAAATTCGTATAAACTAAAATACGGGGACGAGGTCCTGATAGAAATCCCGGAAGCCCGCCCCTTAGAACTACAGGCAGAGGACATAGCGCTTGATATTCAATATGAGGATGAAAACATGCTTGTGGTTAATAAGCCCGCCGGGATGCTTACCCACCCTACCTCGCTTGAGCGTGAGCATACACTGGTTAACGCGCTTCTTTTTTATTGTAAGGGGAACTTATCCGGCATAAACGGCATAATGCGCCCGGGAATAGTGCATAGGCTTGACAGGGACACCTCAGGGCTCTTAATGGTGGCGAAGAACGATTTTGCGCATGCGGAACTGTCCGGGCAAATAAAGGCAAAAACAGCAAAAAGATGCTACCTGGCCTTTGTAGAGGGCGTGCTAAAGAATGATTCCGGCATAATAAACCTGCCGATTGACAGGCATCCCGTCCAAAAGCACAAAATGGCCGTGGCAGAAGGAGGCAAACCCTCAACTACCCGCTGGAGAGTGCTTAAAACCTGTCCAAAAAGCACTTTTGTGGAAGCAGAACTGGAAACCGGACGCACCCACCAGATAAGAGTACATTTTGCCCATATAAACCACCCTGTTGTCGGGGATTCCGTTTACGGGAGAAAAAGCACTAAAGTAAACATAAAAGGCCAGGCATTGCAGGCATATAAGCTAAGTTTTACAAAGCCCGGCACAAACCGGTCCATCACAGTTGAAATCGGACCTGACGAGGACATCGGGAAACTGCTGCGTTTGTGTTAGAATAAAGGGAATTAAAAAATTGAGGTTTTAACCGTGAATAAATTTTCCGAAACAGCGTCAACCCTCTTTATGCAAGGCTATTCCTGCTCAGAAGCCGTTGTAAAAGCAGCTTATGAAGCCGGGATAATAGACAGGAAAATAGACCCGGAGCTCTTAAACCGGATTGTCTCACCTTTTTCGGGCGCAATGGGTGAGCACCAATGCCTTTGCGGGGCTGTGGCGGGCTCACAGCTTGTACTGGGACTGCTTTTTGGAAGGACAGCCCCCTCCAGTGACCATAACAGGATTAAAGAACTGGCAAGTGAGTTCAACCGGGAGTTTAAGGAAAAAAGAAACGTAAAAACAGCCTGTTGCAGGGCATTAAGAAAGGGATTCGATGAAGACCCAAAGACAGCAAGGATAAACTGCTCACATATAGTCCGGGACGCAACAAATATACTGGAAAAAATGGTTGAAAAAACATCAAGGAGCAGCGTGTAGTGGAAAAAGAGGTGCGAGTAAGGATAGCCCCCAGCCCCACCGGGAACCTGCACGTTGGAACAGCAAGAGCAGCCCTGTTTAACTGGATGTACGCAAGAAAAAATAACGGAAAGTTTATATTAAGAATAGAAGATACGGATTTAGAGCGCTCAGAAGAACGTTATGTCCGGAATATTTTTGACAGCCTGCGCTCAATCGGTCTTGAGTGGGATGAAGGCCCGTATAAGCAATCCGAAAGACTTGATATATATAAGAATTATGCTGAAAAACTGGTAAAATCAGGTCAGGCATACCATTTTGAAGGCGCGATAAAGTTTAAAACGCCCTCCAAAACCGTGAAATTCAATGATATTATCAAGGGAGAGCTTGAGTTTGACACGGGATTAATGGACGATTTCGTGATAATCAAGTCAAACGGTACGCCCTCGTACAATTTTGCCGTTGTAATCGACGATATGGAAATGGGAATAACCCACGTAATCCGGGGGGAAGACCATATTTCCAACACTCCCCGGCAAATAGCGGTGTATGAGGCGCTGGGGGCTGAGTTGCCGCAATTCGCGCATATGAGCATGATACTTGCCCCTGACAGGACAAAGTTATCCAAAAGGCACGGCGCTACCGCTGTAAGCGAATTTATCGAGCAGGGCTACCTGAGCGAGGCGTTTGTGAATTTCCTGGCGCTTCTTGGCTGGTCACCTTCTGACGGGGAGGAAATCAAGTCATTACAGCAGATAACAGAAGATTTTGAGCTGGGCAGGCTGTCCTCAAGCCCGGCCATATTTGAGTTTGACAAGCTAAACTGGATGAATGGCCTTTATATAAGGACTTTACCGGTTGCCGAAATCACACAAAGAGCCGCAAAATACCTTAAGGGCCATGAGCTTACAGAGTACTCGCAAGAGCAGCTTGAGACAATGGTTGACGCGGTAAGGGGCAATCTCGCAAAACTCGATGAAATCACGGAAGCGGTCAGTTATTTTTTTGGAGGGGATGTTGTCATTGATGAAGAGATAAGAAAAACCGTTCTGGATACTGAAGAAAGCCGGAATGTACTGCTAAAATTCGCGGAATTTGCCCAAAAAATCGACTACAATAACCCGGAAAAAATCCATGAACAATTGGGGGAATTTCGCCAAAAAATGAAGCCCTTAAAACCAAAACAGGTAATGTGGCCCGTCAGGGCCGCACTGACCGGCCGCACACATGGGGCGGATATGGCTGTTATTATAGGGCTTTTGGGGCGCGGAAAAGTAATACGGAGGCTGAGTATATGAAAACAACCTTAAAAAACCTCACGGTAAGCAATAATCCCGTTGTTTTCCACAACCTTGCCGTTATAAGGGATAAAAACACTGATTCTGAGATGTTTCGGGCCTCTGTGATAAGGATTGCCCGGATAATTATGAGCAAGGCCTTTAGCAACCTGCCGCTTGTCCCGAAAAAAGTGCGCACTCCCCTGATGGAAACCGAGGTAAAAGTAATTGACCCGGGGGCGGAACTTATTATTGCGCCGGTATTGAGGGCGGGGCTTATATTTTCCGACATAGCGGTAGAGCTGCTGCCTGCTGCAAGAATACACCATATAGGACTTTACAGGGATGAACAGACCCTAAAACCCGTTCCATATTATAATAAACTCCCAAAAAATTTCTCAAATCCATTGAATACCTACGTTTACCTGCTTGACCCTATGCTCGCAACGGGGGGCTCAGGCGCTGCCGCCATAAAACTTTTTGCCGACCTTAATATTCCCATTGAGAATATAACGTTTATTTCGCTGATTTCAGCCCCTGAGGGCATAGCCAGGATTAGCGGCGAGTTCCCGGATGTGAGGCTAATGACCGGGGCAATTGACGAAAGACTCAATGAAACGGGATATATTCTTCCCGGGCTAGGCGATGCGGGCGACAGGATGTTTAATACCTGAGTTTTGTTGAAAACGGTTTTTATTTTCAATATACTGGCTTTATGACTGCTTTAAATCCCACTTTTAATGAAAATTTAAGAACGTTCGGCAAATACCTTGACCAGCCCGCTATAGTCCGCGGCCTTGAAAAATACGCGCCGGGCGTTGCCGTTGCCGCGGCTGCGGGGTACGGGATTTATGACGTTTTCAGGGCGCCGAAAGAAGAAAAGAAAGAAACCGCTGTAAGGGATTTACTGGTCCTGTCATTTGCCCTGGGGGCGGGGTTTTTGACCGCAAGGGGGCTGAGGTCCCTGCATAAGCACGGGCACAAGCACTGTGACGGCCATGGCCATCATCACGGGCACAAACACAGCATCTCCGAAACACTTAAGGGATATGCGGAAAAAATAAAAAAGGGTGAGTATTTAAAATTCGGGCAAATTAAGGAATTAAGCAAGGATAAGCACCTTATTGACGAGCTTATACCTGATAGCCATATCCATACGCCGAAAGATATATTCAGGGAGCTCGGATACCTTACCGGGCTGGGCTTAATGCCGGTTTTAGGCGGCATTGGCGGCGGGGTGCTGGCTGATAGGATTAATGGCGAAAACGTAAGGCGGGAGTCAAAAAACAAGATAAAAGAGGGAACTTTCCAGTACCTGGCCAATATTACCCTGTGCAATGCCGGTGCGGGAATTGCGCTCTGGGTTTTAACAAAGCTGAACATAGAGAACAGGGCGGCAAAACTTGCCGCAATGGCCGCCGGGGTTGTCGGGGTGGGAATAGTGTTTGGCGGGACTATCGCCAACTTTATCGGCAAGAATTTTGTTAACCCCGTGGTAGATAAGGGACTCGACAAAACCATCGAGGACTACAAAAAACACAGCCACCACATTGGGCATATGTTTGAAAACGTAAATGCCGAGAGAAAGCCCGAAGCGCTTGATTTGGCGCTGCATATTGACGACGTGGCCTCTGTGGGATTTTTAGCTGGAATGCAGTGGATTGGGCCGATTCTTCCTGTTTTATACTCGGTTTCAGGTTACAGGGCGGGGATTGGGTATAGAAACGGCGAGGCCGGGGAAGATGACGCGCAAGAAGCGGCCCAAAAAATGACGCCGAACATCAGTCATCATTCTCTCCCCAGTTACCGAGCTTTATATCCTTCCCAATCATTTCCCCGTTTCTCAATATCTGGATATTGATAGTGTCGCCGACTTTTTTCTTTTTAATTTCCGCCTGTATTTGCTCCGGCTCGCTGACTTTTTTGCCGTCAATCCTCTGTATAATATCCCCCGCTTCCAGGCCCTTTTTATCTGCCGGGGAGTCGGGCATTACGCGGCTTATTACAATTCCCCGCGTGTCGTCGGGCACGCCGAGTGCCCCGGCAAGTTCCTCGCTGAGCGGGCTCATTCCTATGCCGAGCCAGGGATGACCTATTGTTTCTCCTGATTTTAACTGGTCAACTATTTTTTTAGCCGTATTAACGGGTATCGCAAACCCGATATTCTGAGCTGAGCCTATTATAGCCGTATTAATCCCTACGACTTCCCCTTTTATATTGAGAAGCGGGCCTCCTGAGTTGCCCGGGTTAATGGCAGCGTCTGTCTGGATAAAACTGACGTTCGATAACCGGGGGACATCCCTG
>JANQGS010000110.1 GCA_028277195.1 Candidatus Gastranaerophilales bacterium | reverse complement strand
ACATAGATACAGCAATAAGCTCAGTATCAGAAAGAAGGTCAACTATCGGTTCTTTACAGAACAGGTTAGAATCAGCAATAACCAGCTTGAACATTCAGTTTGAGAATATGTCGGCGTCCGAATCCAGGATCAGGGACGTGGATGTGGCAAAAGAAGCTGCTACCTTAACAAAAAGCCAGATACTGCAGCAAGCATCAGCAACACTCTTAGCCCAGGCTAACCAATCACCTTCAATTGCTCTTAGCCTGATATAAAAAACTTCAGGGATGCAAAGCTCAAGTAAGGAGAGTAAAGCTGCGTATCGTCACTAATAACAATACAACCCGGTTCCACTCTTGTTGCTAATAAGGGTGGAACCCTTTTTTAAAACCAACCTGTAGGGATAAATATTATGTTCGTCGTGGAAAATATAAATAATGCTACCGTAATAAATGTCCAGGCTAAAAAACTTGAACTATTCGAATGCTTAAGCCTTAAAAAAATTATTACCGGGATATCAAACCAGAAAAACAGGGATATTATAATAAACCTGGGCAGTATTACAAACTTAAATAATTTATTTGTGGAAAAACTTATCTGCTCCGGGAAACACTGTGAAAAAAATAACTGCACCATTGCCCTGTGCGGGGTTAACCATAATATTCTGTGTATTTTATACCTTCTTAACCTTGACAGGTATTTTGAATTTTATGAAAACGAGCAGGAAGCGCTGTTAAGGGAAAACAGGCTTGTAAAAAGGAGGTTAAAAGCGGTTTAATCAGTTGCTCATGTATTTTCTTACCGAAATCATACTGCCTATGACCCCTACTGTTACGCCTGTTAATATTGTTGCGAGAATAACGATATTTGTATCCAGGAAAAAATAATTTATATAGAAAAATTCTGAGAGTTTTTTAAGGTAATAACTCAGCACAAATGTCGGTACAACTGCCAGCACTCCCGCCCAAAAACCGTAAAACGCCCCCTGCAGGATATAGGGGGATTTTATGTACCAGTTAGAGCCTCCCATCATCCGCATTATTTCTATTTCCTGCTTCCTGGATTCTATTACGAGGTGGATAGTATTGTTTATAATAAAGAATGTAAAGCCGCCGAGTACGATTATTATTACCAAAGCGCCGATATTTGCGTAATAGCCCGCCGTGCTTATCTGGTCCGCCAGGTTTTTTGCGTAAAAAATATCCTCAACCCCGCCCATTTTACTTACAACCCCGATAAAATCATCAATTTGTGAGCGCTCATGGAGTTTTACGCTGATTTTATCGGGAAGTGAATTGTCTATTTCAGGAATATCGATTTGTTCCCTTAAATTTTTCCAGGCCTCCTCTTTTGTTGTGATTTTAATGCTTTTTATATTTTTGTACTCAAGCAGTTTTTGTTTCAGCTCCCCGGGTTTTTGCCCGGGCTTTAAGTATATTGAGACCTCCATTGTATCCCCCAGTTCATCGACAAAGTGGGTAATAAAAAGGCTGGAGCGGAAAAGGCATCCGAATATGCTTAAAATAGCCGCCATGGTGGTAATTATTACAAGATTCATCCACCGGGCCCTGTCCAGGCCCTTGAATGTTTCGCCTATAATCCTTGTCAGCATTCGAAATTCAGCATTCATAAGTTCCGCGGTCCATATCCTTCACTACCCCGCCTTTATCAAGGGTAATTACCCTTTTTTTAAGGTGATTCACAATCATATGGTCGTGAGTTGCAACTATTACCGTTGTTCCCCTCTTATTGACCTGTTCCAGGATTTCCATTATCTCAAGGGATGTTTGCGGGTCAAGGTTTCCCGTGGGCTCATCCGCCACCAGAAGCGGGGGTCCGTTGACTATTGCCCTCGCTATTCCCACTCTTTGCTGTTCTCCGCCCGATAAATTACAGGGAACAGCCTCTGCTTTTTCATACAGGCCCACAATTTTAAGAGCGCCCCTTACCCTCCTGTTCACTTCCCGGTTACTCATTCCCATTGAGCGTATAATAAAGGCCACATTATCAAACACGCTCCGGTCAGACAGCAGCTTAAAATCCTGGAAAACTATTCCCATACGCCTTCTTAGCTGGTACACATTTCTGTCCTTTATTCTGGCAACATCAACCCCGCCCAGCAATACCTGTCCCCTGCTCGGCTTTTCTTCCCTGTATATAAGGCGCATGAGGGTTGATTTGCCTGCCCCGCTTGTCCCTACCAGAAACACGAATTCCCCCTGTTTAATGTGCAGGGTCAAACTGTCCAGTGCTTTTTGCTTTCCGTATATTTTCGAAACGTTTCTCAGTCTTATCATCAGTTAATTCTAACTCTAAAATTCGGATTTTTACTTTTTGTTATTTTTCCTTTCAAGTAAGCCCAGTGCGTCATTAACAAACACATTCGCGGTAAGCCCGTACTTTTTCATTAATTCATCATACTTGCCGCTCTGCCCGAATTCGTCCCTGACCCCGATTCTCTTCACGGGCACGGGCATTTTCTCGCTTAAGAGCTCACAAACCGCACTGCCCAGCCCACCAATGATTGAATGGTTTTCAACGGTTAAAATAGCCCCTGTTTTACTGACACTGTTAAGTATAGCGTCATCATCAAGGGGTTTAATAACGGGTACGCTGATTACCTCGGCTGATATACCCTTTTGTTCCAGAATTTCAGAGCATTTCAAGGCTTCAATAACTGTTTCCCCAAAGGTAGCAATAGTTATGTCCTGGCCTTCGAGCAAAACACTTGCGCTGCCCGTAAATTTATATTCTTTAGCATCAAAAACCTCGGGGAGGTTGGGCCTTGTTAATCTTATATAAAAAGGGCCGGGCGTCAGGGCGGCATGTCTTATCGCAGCCCTTGTTTCAATGCTGTCTGCCGGCACTATAACCGTCATGTTAGGCAAAGACCTCATAAGGCTGATATCTTCAAGCGCCTGGTGGCTCGCTCCGTCCTCTCCTACAGTCACGCCGCCATGTGTGGCAACTATTTTAACGTTATACCGGGGATGAGCAACCGAACATCTTACCTGGTCCCAGGCCCTGCCTGAAGCGAACACCGCAAATGTGCTAAAAAAAGCTGTTTTTCCCGAATAAGCCAGCCCTGCTGCCGTACCTACAGCATCCTGTTCAGCTACTCCCATATTAAAAAACCTCTCGGGGAATGCTTTTTGAAACTTTACGGTCTGGGTTGAGCAGGCTAAATCAGCGTCTAAAACTACTATATTCGGGTTTTCCTTCCCCAGTTCGACAAGTGTCTCTCCATAAGCGGCTCTTAGTGAGCTTACAGGCTTTTTATCAGTCAACATTTTCCTCTTAATTCCTCAATGGCTGTATTGTATTCATCTTCATTGGTCGGTTTTCCATGCCAGCCGGCGTTATTTTCCATGAATGAAACGCCCCTGCCCTTTATGGTGTTTGCTATAATCACAACCGGAACGGTCTTGCACAGGGCTTCCTGGTAGGCGGCGTATATTTGCCGGTAGTCATGCCCGTCTATTTCAATGACATCCCATCCAAACCCTTTCCATTTATCCGCAAGGGGTTCGAGGCTCTTTACGCTTTCGGTTTCCCCGTCTATCTGGAGGCGGTTCCTGTCTATGATTGCTATTATATTATCAAGTTTGTAGTGGGATGAGGACATTGCCGCTTCCCATACCTGGCCTTCCTGTATCTCCCCGTCACCAAGCATTACAAAGACTTTTGATGGGTTTTTATCCAGCTTTAGCGCTAAAGCTATCCCGTTAGCTATAGATAACCCTTGCCCAAGTGAGCCTGAGGGAATTTCCACACCGGGAAGGCAATTGCAGCCGGGATGTCCCTGCAGCCTTGTGCCTAATTTCCTGAATGACGAGAGCTCATCTTCGCAAAAGTACCCGCAATTAGCTAAAACACTGTATAAAGCAGCAGAAGCATGGCCTTTTGACAATACAAACCTGTCCCTCTGTGCCCAGGTAGGGCAGTTGCACCAGTCCCGGCAGAGGTTTAGCACTTTTTTATACAATACCAGTATTAAGTCCAGCGCTGAAAGCGTGCCCCCGGGATGGCCCGAGCGGGCATTATGTATCATTGTTAAACATTGTTCCCTTAGTTTATTTGATAACTTTGATAAATCCTGTATTTCCCGTTCGCTTAACCTTTTAATCTCACTCATTCTCGTATTTTCTGTCCAAATTTTTCCTGTCAAACATAATTCTTAAAAAGAAAATAGGTAAAACCGGAAACATACGCTTAAATCTCTCCGGTTGAGCCAATAATCTGTAAAACCATTCTAGCCCAAAAATCCTAAAAAAAACAGGCGCTCTTTTTATTTTTTTTGCCCATACGTCAAAACTGCCTCCTACTCCTATCATAACCGTTTCAGGCAGGTCTTTTCCGATTTTCCTTATAAAAAATTCCTGTTTTGGGCAGCCGAGACCCACAAGAAGCAAATGAGGCATTGATTTTTGCAGTTGCCCGGTAATTTCACCTATTTGTTCATCCTTAAAATAGCCATGGCCTGAAAAAACAATATTTACGCCGGGAAATTCCAGTTTTTGAACAACGCCCGGCGAACCCCCCAAAAATGCCGCTCGCAATCCTTTTTCAGCGCAAATTTCCAGAAGTTTTTCGCAAAACTCTATACCCGGGATTTTTTCCGCATTAAAAATACCGAGGCTCTTTATAGCCAGCATTATGCCTGTGCTGTCCGGGATTACAAGTCCTGATTGCCTTATTATATCTGATAATTCCGGGGAGCTATCCGCTGTTGCCATCATTTCCGGGTTAATCGTAACAACATGCATACCCCGGGAGTTTTGCATTGCGTCCAGCACAAACCCCACAGCCTCTTCCTGCGTTGTAATCTGTACGGGGTAGCCAAATATTTTTGCTTTCTGCATTATATTAATTTTAGCTCAAAAAACTAGCCAACCACTATCAATTCTTAGACTTAATGTTTTTTTTTGATTATTATAAAAACAGGAGGATATTTAACCATGTGTAATAACCTGACAACAGAAGAATACATAAGGCTTGAGGATGAATACGGGGCAACAACCTACAAGCCGCTTGATATTGTGATAGAAAAGGCCCGGGGTGTCTGGGTATATGATTTGGAAGGAAAAAAATACCTTGATTGCCTGAGCGGTTTTTCCTCGGTGAACCTGGGCCACTGCCACCCTGAACTGGTTAAAACGCTAAAAAACCAGGCGGAGCAGGTAACACAAACTTCAAGGGCGTTCAGGAATGTCCACCTTCCGCTCTTTTTCAAGGAAATTGCCGAATTTACGGGGAAAAATCGTGTATTGCCCATGAATACGGGCGCAGAAGCTGTCGAAACAGCCATAAAGCTCGCGAGAAAATGGGCTTATGCCGTAAAAGGCATTGAAAACGGCAGGGCAGAAATCATAGTATGCGAAAATAATTTCCATGGCAGAACCACGACAATAGTAAGTTTTTCCAGCGAACCCTCGTATAAGGATAATTTTAAGCCGTTAACCCCGGGGTTCAGGACCATCCCCTATGGGGACGCAAAAGCCCTTAAAAACGCAATCGCTCCCGATACCTGCGCTTTCCTGGTTGAGCCTGTCCAGGGTGAGGGCGGGGTTGTAGTTCCGCCTGAGGGTTATCTTAAGGAAGCCCGGAAGGTCTGCCGTGAGAACAATATCCTGTTTATGCTCGATGAAATACAGACAGGTTTCGGCAGGACAGGAAAAATTTTCGCCCACCACCACGAAAACGTAGAGCCTGACGTGCTTATAGTGGGCAAATCCCTCTCAGGAGGCATGTACCCGGTTTCTGCGGTGTTGGCTGACAGCCCGGTAATGGATGTGTTTAAGCCCGGCGAGCACGGCAGCACTTTTGCGGGCAACCCGCTGGCATGCGCTGTTGCAAGGGAGTCAATGAGAATACTGAAAGAGGAAAAACTCGCTGAAAACGCTGCCGAGCTTGGCGATTACTTTATGGAAAAGCTAAAAACCCTTAAAAACTCCCATATTAACCAGGTCAGGGGCAAAGGCCTGTTTCTGGGCATTGTGCTGGACGAACCGGCAAGGCCGTACTGCGAGGAATTACAGGAGCTCGGCGTACTCTGCAAGGAAACAAGGTCCAATATAATAAGAATTTCCCCGCCCCTGACAATAAACAGGGAACAGATTGATTTTATTTATGACTGCCTTGAGCGGGTGTTTGCCGGGCAGGGAAAGGAATAAAGGCAATAAAGCTGACCGGGATAAAAATTAACCCCCCAATTGAAAAAATAAGGGAAAAACTGGCTGTAACAGGCAAAAAAACCTTTGTGCCCGTATGGACAGAGTTTATAGCGGACCTGGAGACCCCCGTGTGCGCTTATAACAAAATCAGCAGGGATGAAAAATATTCCTTCCTGCTCGAATCCGTGGAGGGCGGGGAATCCCTGGGCCGTTACTCCTTTATGGGTTTTGACCCGGAATTAATCCTTAAGTCGGATGAAATAAATTCACCGTATGACATACTGGAGAAATTTTGCTCTGAGTATGACGCGTTTGATTTTAACCTGCCTTTGCCGCCCGGGGCTGTGGGTTATTTCGGGTTTGACACAATAAGGTTTATTGAGCCTGTGTTGCAAAAATCCTATGACGGCATTGAAAAATGCGAAAGTTTTCCTGACGCTTACTTTATGGCCGGGGGTATGCTGCTGGCTTTTGACCATGTTAAGCATAAAATCTATGTCATCAACAATATTCTCGTTGAAAACCCCGATGAATTGGAGGGTTTATACCGGCAGGCAGAAGCAAAAATAATCCGGGCAACCGAAAAACTTTCCGCTCCCCATGGTTTAGAGCCTTTCCGGTCAACGGGAGAGGAGCATAAAACGGGTATAACCTCAAATATCTCGCGCCGGGAATGGGATGAGGCGGTATTAAAAGCAAAGGAATACATAAAAGCGGGCGATATTTTCCAGGTTGTGTTATCGCAGCGTTTTTGCGTTGACAGGGCAGGAGTCGATGATTTTAACATATACAGGGCGTTAAGGAGCATCAATCCATCTCCTTACCTTTATTATCTTGACTTTAACGAGTTTATTATCATAGGCTCATCCCCGGAAGCCCTTGTTAAGTGTTCAAAAGACGGAATTATAAGCACAAGGCCAATTGCGGGCACCAGAAAAAGGGGCAAAACCCCTAAAGAGGACGCTTTACTGGCAGAAGAGCTTATCAGTGACCCCAAGGAAAGGGCTGAGCACGTAATGCTGGTTGACCTGGCCCGCAATGACATCGGGCGGGTAAGCGAGTACGGCACAGTTAAAGTTGAGAGGTTTATGGAGATTGAGAAGTTTTCCCATGTAATGCATATAGTAAGCGATGTTTCCGGCAAGTTAAGGGACGGGTTCGGCCCCGTGGACGTGTTAAAGGCCTGCTTCCCCGCCGGGACAGTCTCCGGCGCGCCAAAAGTAAGGGCCATGGAGATTATTTATGAGCTTGAAAAAGCGGCACGAGGGCCTTATGCCGGCTGTATCGGCTATATCGGCCTTAATAACGAGGTTAATGTGGCGATTACCCTGCGTACAATGCTTATTCGCGAGAATAATGTTTTTGTACAGGCAGGAGGCGGTATTGTAGCTGACTCTGAGCCCGATTTTGAGTTTCAGGAGTCACAGAACAAAGCTGCCGCGCTTATACAGGCTGTGTTGGATTTGAAAAAATTGAAATAGGTTCCGGCCCTAATCCATTTCTTTCTCTCCGGGCCTGCCATATAGTAGTTTCAGGAGTAATAGCCATTGCTATTTTCCCCAGTTCATAGGTCGTTTGTGTGGGTATTTTTTCTTCTACTCTCTCTGGCATTTTTTAATTCCCCGCATCTGTTTTTGCAATTTTTAAAAAATTCTCATCAATATAATAAAAACAAATTGCGTCCAAAAATTGCTATTTCAGGATGAAACATATTAACAATTTTCAATAATATGCAACTTTCCTTCAAAATTAGCTGCTATGCCTTCATTTAGCTTTTGCTTTCCTTCAACAACAACATTATCCCAGACTATGGAATTATTTAGCCTTGCCCCGGCTTTAATAATACAATTCCTGCCGATAATATTGCCTCCGGTAAGCACTGCCCCGTCCTCAATTACGGTATTTTCACCCACTGCACGGCCGGTGTTGTATTTTAGTTTATTAGCGAGAATATCAAAGGAAGACAGCCTGTATTGCCTCAGTGTGCCTATATCGTTCCAGTAATCATCTATAACGTGAGCATAAAGACGTTTATTAGCTTTCAACATTTCGGGAAATACCTGTTTGCCAAAGTCGTAGAAAATATTAGCAGGAATATAATTAAAAACCTCTTTTTCAAATATATAAATACCGGTGTTGACCAGGTTGCTCTTTGCCTGAGCAATAGGAGGTTTTTCCTGGAACCCGATTACCTTTGAGCTTTCATCAATTACAACCACTCCAAAGTTTTCCACCTCTGGCGGGGGAATTTCCTTCAACGCGATAGTCGCAAGGGCATTGCTTGATTTATGCTTACTATAGAGCTTTTCAATGTCAACATCAGTCAGGGCATCCCCGCTAACTACCAGGAATGTCTCGTTATCATTAAAAAAGAATTCTGTTTTCTTTACGCCGCCTGCTGTACCTGATAATTCAGGTTCGTAAATACAGTTAAAGTTTATATTAAAGTGATTTTGCCCGCAATATGCGTCATGAATGGTCTCTGCAAGGTGATGTGTATTTGCGATTATATCATTTATGCCAAAACCCTGAAGGTGTTTCAATATATATTCCAGAACCGGCACATTAGCTACTGGTATCATAGGTTTTGGGACTTTCAGCGTAAGCGGGTTCAGCCTTGTGCCTGCACCTGCTGCCATTATCATTGCTTTTTTTATCAAATTTTTGCTCCTTTTTAATGATTATAGCATTAAACTAAAACAATCCCCTTTTCTGTGCAATAACCTATATTTCTCAAGCAATTCAATATTCTCAAACTATACTGCTCCCAAATTAAATTTCAGATTTTTACATTTAATGCCTGGAGCAGTATAGGCGAAGCGGGAGTGATGAATTTAGGAAAATCCAGGCAAAGCCGGATTTTCCTAAAAATGCAAGACGGGTAAACCCGAAAACTCATTTCACTATAGCCGGACTAAATCAATTCAATTTCATCAAAACTTTTTGTTTTTTTATACTTTTTAATGCTTTCTATGAGCGCCTCTCCATCCTTGGTATTTAAAATTTCCTCCAAAAAGTCAATTGCTGCCGACAAACTCTCGGGGCTGGTTGTTACCTGCATAAGTCCTCCCGGTTAACTATGTAATATATATACACCTAATATATTTTATCCCCGTAAAATTTGCGCCGCATCCTCTAAAGAGTTTATCCTGACCCTTATTAGCTTATTCCTGTACTCATCGCCGCCTTTAATGAGCACGGGGATATAATTATCCGTTATTCCCTTTAAAAGGCCTGTTTTTTTATCCGGGGTGTTCTCCACGATTACTTCAAAATCATTTCCGAGCATTTTTTCCTTAAAAGCAAGCCTTTTCTCCCGGTCAAGCTGTTGCAGCCTCATATTCCTTTGCTTTTTCACGCCGGGTAAAACCTGCCCCGGCATTATAGCCGCCGGAGTGCCCTTTCTTTTTGAATAGGAAAAAACATGAAGATAGCCAACGGGCAGGTTACGGATGTTTTGCAAGCTATTCTCAAAGTCCTCATCGCTTTCCCCGGGAAATCCAACGATTATATCACTGCCTATATTGATAAAAGGGAGCTTTTCAACGAGCGTATTGATTAAATCAGTGTAGTGCTCAACACTGTAGCGGCGTTTCATTGCCCTCAGTATTTTATTGTTACCGCTTTGCAGCGATATATGCAGGTGACGGCAGAATTTTCTCGAGCCGACCAGTGTATCTGTTAGCTCCTCGTCAAATTCCACAGGGTCAATTGAGCTTAGCCTGTATCTTTTGAGTGCATCAATTTTTTCCATTTCCTGTAACAACCGCGCGAGCCCGGTTTTAGGGCTTAAATCAAGCCCCCACTGCCCCAGGTGTATTCCCGAGAGCACCACTTCCTTAAATCCCTTTTCCGCTATTTCCCTGACCCGGTTTATAACCCTGTCAGGTTCATTGCTTCTGCTTTTACCTCTTGCATAAGGAATAATGCAGTAGCTGCACCTGTAATTGCACCCGTCCTGTATTTTAACGGTTGCTCTTACCCGGCCTGAGGCGGACAGGACCTTTTTATCCCGGAATTTTTCCTCTTTCATTATGTCAGAAACGATTATTTTATTGTTATTTGGAGGGTTCAAAATTATTTCAGCGATATCCGTTTTCTCAACATTGCCCAGAAC
>JANQGS010000108.1 GCA_028277195.1 Candidatus Gastranaerophilales bacterium | reverse complement strand
CCCTAATTACGCCCGGGTGCCGGAAGTATACCATCACCTTAAAAGAATCGGCGCTAACCCGACGGAGAGGGATTTTGTGTATTCCCCGGTGATAGATGCGGGCAATACAAAAGAAGAATTATGGGACGCACTGAATAAAAGCACTTTGGAATATATATCCCTACTTAAAAAAAGGAGCGCATAGATGGATTTTAATAGGGTGTGCAAAAGGACAGTTCTTTAAGGAATTCCGTGAAGAGTGTTTAACCATACATTTTGGTTATAGCGTCATTAATAAGATGAGATACACTTACGTTTTCTTCTTTGGCCAGTTTTAACAGTTTCAGGTGGACAGTTTTTTTAGTTCTAATGTTTAACTTCCCTGATGCTTTACTAAAAGGTTCGTCAATCGGGATATTCTCTTCAAGGCATCCTTCAATATATGTTTCCAGGGCTTGCTGAATTTGCTTTGCCGCATGTTCGAGATTATCACCATGAGAATAACATGAAATCCCTTTTACTCTTGCATAATAACCGCCTTCCGGGCATTTTTCAAATTCAAATTCCCAGGGCAGGCTTAGATAATAATTTTTATCTTTTTTAGTCATTTTCTTTCCCCCATGCTTCTATGACATCATTGACCGCACCGGGGGCAACCGGTCTGTGTCTTGCAATTACAATCATATTTTGGTCTTTAGTGAATTTAAAATGGTCGCCTTTTCCCGGTTTCATTTTATAACCCAAAAATTCAAGGACTTTAGCGCAATCTTCAAATTTTTGACCCTTATTTGACCTTTTAAATTTTTCTATTATTTTTTCAGCTTTACGCATTAATGTCATTATATATCAAGACAATACAAATGTCAATCTAAATAAAAAGGATAATTCGTTATGACAGCTACATTCAACTACCAATACAAACGGGCTTACCAGGTAAGCACGCAGTGGAATACGATTATAGACGACGTATACTCCGGCGGTGAGCAGCGCCGCAACATGTGGAGCAATGCCCGCAGGAAGTGGGTGCTGGAGTTCGACAAAAACCATACTGACTCAAACGCCATCATGGCGTTTTTTAATGCCAGAAAGGGCCGCTATGAGGCTTTTAATTGGACGTGGCAGGACAACCATCCCGTGACCGGCGAGAACATGGGCGGGGACGGAGTTCAGTATACCGTGAGGTTTGACCAGGACGAGCTTAATTTTGAGCACCTGGCTTTAGGTTACAGGACTTTCCAGGTTACGCTTGTTGAGGTTGGGGGGTAGGGGATTCTTCTCTAACCTGTATTAACCGTCTTCTTTTTAAATTACTAATCACATCTCGTTCTATTTCAGGTATTCTATCGCTGTTTTTATCTGTCAGTGCAACAATTTCTACCCTATAAAAACCAGCCTGGTCTGGCTTATATCTTATTTGTGGAAAAAAATCGGGGGATTCTGTATCCTGCTTGGTAACAATATCTATAGCATCTCCAACCGCGTATTTTACACGATAATATCCTGCTTCATGTTTGATATCAAATGCCTGGAAATTGGGCACTCTCTGTGCGGGCGAGTGGTGGGGGATTGTGTTGATAGCGCTTAACATTTTCTTGTTCTCCTTAATTTATTTACTTTTTTATATTAAACCCCCTGAAAAATAAAGTTGACACCTTTTTAAAAAATTATACTAATGTTCTGATAAAAAATTTTTCCGTCATTCTGAACTTGATTCAGAATCTCAAACGACTGAGATTCCGGGTCAAGCCCGGAATGACAATAGGCGGAAAAATTTTTTGTTCCTTACTTATATCATATTAAAGCTCAGATAAGGAAAATTTTTATGTCAAAAGGCTTAGACAATAACCAGAAAACCGAAATAGCCTCAAATGAGGTCAAAACACGCGTATTATTAACCCTTACCGTTAATAACACCGCACAGGACATCATCAGGATAATAGAAAACGATACCCCGGGCAGCTTTGAGTATGGAGGCAATACTTACGTTGCGGCCATGGTCAAGCGGGGACAGATTGAAAGCAGGATGGAGGGCGGCCCGCAAAAGGTTAATATAAAAATCAGCAATATTAACCAGGCTTACAGCAACATTATCGCAAATGAGGGCGATGTGCTCACAAATTCCGCATGCGTGATTGAAGAGGTTATATTTGACGGTGAAAACAGCATTGTCGGCGATTCCATCAATATCTTTGAAGGTTTTGTCAATAACGTCAAACTTACGGAAACCGAGTTTTCGTTTGATGTAGAGCGGATACTGGGCGGTTATTCCACCCAGAGCCCTAACACCACCTATGACGTTAATTGCCAGTGGGTGTTTAAGGATACGCGCTGCGGGTATTCCGGCGGGGAGACAGCCTGCGACAAGACGTTTTCCGCCTGCCAGGCCCGCAGCAATGAAACTCGCTTTGGCGGGTATCCGAGCATACCCCAGGAGCTGGTGATTCGGGGGTGAGGGGGTTAAGCGGCGTCTTTTTTAAATAAATTGCGGTATAGGTCTATTATTGTATCGTAGAGTTTATCGATGCGCTGGTTTATAGTTCTTAATTCCTGGTTAATCCCGGAAAATTCGGCTTTGTTTTCTTCTTTTTGTTCTTTTAACCTTATATCAATGTGATTTTTAATCCTGAAATAAAATATTAACCCCAATAGCAATATAAGGCCGACTTCAAATATACTTGTGTTTTCAAATAATTTTAAAAATAAGTTTTCCATTAGTATTCCTATAAGATTTTTATTATTATAACTTACCCGAAAAAAATTTGCATAAAAAGATTTTCATCAAAATCACCGCCCAAATTTTTTAATAGAATTTTAAATTTAAGATAGCCTGTTACATTCCGGGTCAATTGTTATGAATCTAAACATTCTTTACAAACACATAGGCACAACCGACGAAAAACTCGACTGCCTTTACCCCATATATCTGCTTTACCCGCAAATCCCCCGCTATGAAATAATTTATGATGAAGAGTACTTTATGCCCCTGGTTAAAAAGCACTTTGCGGGGACAAAAAAGCCGGAACCGGGCGACTTACTGATTTTTAAAATGCTTAATAACTATCATTTCGGTATTTACGCGGGGGAGGGGAAGTTTTTCCACTGCTGTAAAAAGCATAAGCTGCGGGTTTCGAGGCTGGGGGGGTATGGGAGGTTTTTAAGGGGTTGTTACAGAAGAGTTATTGATTATACCGATTTCAATAAGTAATCTTAAAATGAAATTAATTAACTTAAATCGGTATGCGTAAGCAGAGAGCGACGTTTTCTTAAAGTCGGGCTTTGCCC
>JANQGS010000178.1 GCA_028277195.1 Candidatus Gastranaerophilales bacterium | reverse complement strand
TGAATTTAATTCTTAACGCTTTCCTCCCCATTTACAATAACTCCCAAGTTTTATACTTGAAATTATTATATCATATTATTTTATACTTTGCACACTAGTGTACCAGTTCAAGAAGTTCCTGTTAAAGGTTTTTTTGAAAGAGTTAGAGGCTTTTGGGGTTCTCTTTTTGGTCAAAAATCTGTAACGATTAGAATTGGCAGGACAGATATCTCAGAATTCGATAATCCTATAGCAGCCAATAATAAATTACAACGTATTCTAAGTGAAGATAGGACAACTATAGAATTTATTAAGGGATTACAAAAAAAGGGATTACAAAAAAAAGAAGACATATGGCCAGATCAGCCTCTAATAAATAAAATATTATTAAATCAAGATAAATTAAGAAAACAATTGGCTAAAGCTAAGGCGGAGATACAAAGAGATAACAAAAATTACGAGGAGAAAGAGAGAATTAAAGGTCTCGGACAAGAGTATAAAGCACTTTTGGAAGAAGAAATTAGTTCGTAAATACCCATACTTTTATGTGGGGCAGGCGTATGGCCCTGCCCCTCTGCATATTAAACTATACATGGTCTCTTTCTACCAGGTACTCCCTGATTTTCCCGAGCGCAGCCTGGACAATCCTCGTGACCCGGGAAGGCGATAGCCCCATATGTGTCGCAATGTCCTTTACCGGCAAGTTCCTGTAAAACCTGTACTCGACAATTGTCCTCTCCTTGGGCGGAAGGGTCGCTATTGCCTGCTTAATGCCCTTGCTCAGCTCGATTAACTCCAGCCTCTCCTCGGGCAATGCGGATGTGTCCTTTAAAAAATCAAACGGTGAGTCATTATCGGATGAGTCAGACATGCTGTCTATGGACAGGATTGTCTCGTAAATCCCCTCCCTCAGTTTCTCGGGTGAAACATCAATCCCGGAAGAGCCGTCATCTTCTCCCTCTTCCTCGGTTTTTGAACCGTGTTTGTAAGAATACCATTTGTAACGGTTTCTTAACTCATTGCGTATAGCCCACCTTACCGCAGTTCCTATGTATGATTTATTGTAATTTTCCAGCTCATCGCCGCTTTTGCCCTTAATAAGCGCCTGCACGGCGATTATCCCTATACTGACCAGTTCTTCATGGTCAATCATATGGGACGGAATGCGTTTTTGCTCTATGCGTGCGACTTTCTCAATTATTTCCAGATAATCTTTTACCTTGCTGTGCACGGACTTTGAACTCTCTTTTAACTGTTAATTTGATTTTCTTTATTCTCTTTACGTAAATTATAAACAAATAATAG
Organism: Candidatus Gastranaerophilales bacterium; assembly: GCA_028277195.1. Taxonomy (GTDB): domain Bacteria; phylum Cyanobacteriota; class Vampirovibrionia; order Gastranaerophilales; family UBA9971; genus JANQGS01. The sequence continues at coordinate 600 of JANQGS010000178.1, read as the reverse complement.
AATTTCGGCTACCGCTTTATATAATTCAGGCGGAATTTCCCTGTTCACTTCCGTAAACCTGAAAATAGCCCTTGCTACAGGCGGGTTTTCAATTATCGGGATATTATGCTCTGTTGCGATTTCAATAATTTTTTTTGCGAATAATTCCGTTCCCTTTGCGAGTAACCTGGGGGCTTCCATGTTATCCGAGTCATATTTTAGCGCAACCGCCACATGCGCGGGATTTGTTACAACAAAATCAGAGTCGGGAACGGCATCGGACATGGTCTGCTGAAGCATTTGCATACGCTTTTGCCTCAGGGCCGCCTTAACATGCGGGTCTCCTTCCGTGTTTTTGTATTCATCACGTATTTCCTTGAATGACATTTTCTGGTCACGCAGAAACTTCCATCTTGTGAACAAATAGTCAATCCCCGCAATAATAAGGAAAATTATTCCCGCTTTTATAATAAAATCAATTATCATTTGCCCGAACTCATAGAGAATCGCAAACGTGTTTTCCATCGCGCACAGGGTAAGGAGCCTGGGGATATGGTCCTGGAACACAAAATAAGCTACTATTGCCAGCACAATAACTTTAATAATGTTTTTTGCCAGCTC
>JANQGS010000064.1 GCA_028277195.1 Candidatus Gastranaerophilales bacterium | reverse complement strand
CCCCGACTATGATTACGTCCGGTTGGAGCTTTTTTATTTCTTTTATGAATTTTTTTGTGTTTGCTCTTTTTGCCCTGATTTCCCTTATGTTGCTTGCCCGGATTATGGAGAGCAACGGCTCAGGCATAAAAATATCCTTTAAAAAATCCTTATGCCACCTCATGACCCCAACAAGAGCATGCCTGGAGCTTAAAACCCCCAGGGCTATTGATTGTGCGAGTTCTCCGTAACCTAAAACAGCGACCTTCAGCATATTTATAACAAATAAAGCCGATTATGTCCCAATAGTCCAGCTATTAAGGTATTCAAGCATCTCAGGGGTCAGGGTATCTATACTGACTCCCATTGAGGCCAGCTTAAGTGTTGCAATTTCCCGGTCAACCTCTTCCGGCAGTACATGAACCTTGTTTTCGAGCTTGCCCCTGTTTTTAACGAGCATTTCAGTTGCAAGCGCCTGGTTTGCAAAGCTCATATCCATAACACATGCCGGATGACCCTCTGCTGCGGCGAGATTTACCAGCCTGCCCTCTCCTATAACCAGGACTGACTTGCCGTTATCAAGGGTATGACGCTCAAGAAACGGCCTGATGGTTTTCTTTTCACCGGTCATTTTATTCAGACCAGCTATATCGATTTCAATGTCAAAATGACCTGAATTGCATACTACAGCAAAATCCTTCATTAATTTAAAGTGTTCAACATCTATAACATGGCGGTTTCCGGTAACTGTTATGAACAAATCACCCTGCGGAGCGGCTTCTTTAATCGGCATTACCCTGAACCCGTCCATTACTGCCTCTATTGCTTTTACAGGGTCTACCTCGGTTACTATTACGCTTGCGCCAAGACCTCTTGCGCGCATTGCAGCGCCCTTTCCGCACCATCCATAGCCTATTATAACAACTGTCTTGCCTGCAACAAGCATATTTGTAGCCCTTATAACACCGTCAAGCGTGCTCTGGCCCGTACCATAGCGGTTGTCAAAAAAGTGCTTTGTCCGGGAGTCATTTACAGCCACTGCCGGAAACGCAAGCACCCCCTCTTTTTCCATTGCTTTAAGCCTTACTATGCCTGTGGTTGTTTCCTCTGTAGTGCCTATAATGTCCTGTATCTGCCCCGGCCTTTCTTTTACCAGGGTTGCAACCACGTCTGAGCCGTCGTCAATTATGATTTGAGGTTTATGGTCAAGCGCTATATTAACGTGTTTCAGGTAGGTTTCAGTGTCCTCGCCCTTAACAGCGTAAACTGAAATGCCATAATCCTTTACCAGGGAGGCCGCAACGTCATCCTGCGTTGAAAGCGGGTTTGATGCGATTAATACAGAGTCTGCCCCACCTTCTTTAAGGGTTCTGGCAAGGTTTGCGGTTTCTTTTGTCACGTGGCAGCAGGCTGCTATTCTTATTCCGGCCAGGGGGTTTTCTTTTGAGAAGCGTTCCCTTATTGATTCCAGCACCGGCATATCTTTATTTGCCCACTCTATCTGGTTTTTGCCCGCCGGGGCAAGGTTTATGTCTTTAATTTCGTATTTCATAGCTGTTGTTTCCATTTTTCTCTCCTCTTACTGTTTATTTAAGTATATAACAAAATTTTTTCCTCGGCAGTTGTTTTCATAACCCTCGAACTTCCGCTCTCCGGGTCAAATTCTATGGTTATTACGTGGTCGATTTCGTCTTTTATGTCGTCAATATGGGTTATTAGTATCACCTGCTCAAAGCTGTCAATGAGCTTTCTTAGCAGGCTAATCACATTATGCCTCCTGGATTCGTCCAGCGAGCCGAAAATTTCATCTAAAATCAACAAAGATAATGCTTTACCCGACCTGTAAGCTATAATTTGGGAAATAGCAAGCCTTATGCACAGGTTAACTATGTCCTCTTCCCCGCCGGAAATCACCTGCTTGATTTCACCCTCGTCATGCAGGCAAATATCGTATTTTTCGTTGATTTCCAGCGTGGAATACCTGTTATCCGTGAGGTCTGAGAGGAATTTCCCGGCCAGCTCAGCAATTTCCGGGCGGACTTCATTGTTCAGCCTCTCCCACAACCGACCGTAAAACCGGTCGAGTTCATATAAAAGGTCGCATTGTTCCTGTTTTTGGTCTATTAATTCCTGCTTTTCCCTGTTCGACTGCTCAATTTTATTTATCCTGTCCAGCTCTTTAACAATTGCTTTCTCCTCGCCCTGTATTTTCAGGAGTTCTTCTCTTATTCCGTAAAAATTATCCTTTACTTCACGGTATTTTTTCTCAAAATCCTTATATTTTTCCTCGGAAAAATCGAGTTTTTTAAGCTCCTCATTTAACAGGTTTTTCCTCTGCCCTGCTGCTGTTTTTTCCGTCTGTGCCTGCTCAAGCTCTTTTTTTACCCGGTCATAACCTGCGGTTTCGCCTTTTAACGCTATAAATTCCCTGTATTTCTCATTAACGGGGATTATTTCCTGCCTTAACCTCTTTAACTCCCTTATATCAAAGCCTTCAGGAATTTCGCCCAGCGCTTTATTAATTTTTTCAATTTCCTGCTGTTTTATTTCCAGGTCCTTTTTCACGGAAATATACCTGGTTTTTTCCGTGTCGTATTGTCCTTTTATATGGTTTAATCCTGAAGTTTTTCCCTCTTTTTGCCGCTTTTTCTCCAGTAATTCAGGCAATAATCCCGTGCCTTTTTCCAAATTCTTTACCTGGGCCTGAAAATTGCCCACCACCTTGTCATATTCATCTTTTAGCGGTCGCTCACAGGTTGGGCATGCCCCTTCCGCGCCTTTATCCGTAATTATTGAGAGGTGCTTTTCAATTTTTCTTATTTCCCTTAAATTTATTTCGATTTTCTGGATTTTCTCGTTTAAATCAGTTATTTCTTTTTCCATTAGAGGCAATTTTTCTATCTGTGCCTTTTTTTCCCTGCCGGTCTTAACTATTTCCTCAAGCTGTGATTGCTTTTCCTTTATCTCGCCGTCCAAACTCTCAAGCCGGGTAAGGTATTTTTGTCTCAAGGCATCCTTTTCCTGCAACAGTTCCTGCTTTTTAATTTTTTCCTCAATATCCTTATACGCACCCTCAAACCCGGCGAGCTCAGAGAGTTTTTGTTTTTTTTCCCCCAGGTTTTTCATTTGTTCTGAGAGGTTCCGGGCATTCCTTTGCAAATATTCCTCTTTGTCTTTTAAAGACAATATTTCCCAGCTTATTTTATCGAACATTTCCTTGATGGTCTTTATTTTTTCCCATTCCGGCTCAATTTCGGCTATATCACCGGATATTTTATCGAATTCTTCCTGTTTTTTCTCGGTCACTCCCCTGGTTTCAGTAAGTTTCAGGTTTATTTCATTTTTTTCCTTACTTAGCGCGTCAAGGTCCCCGAGGCCTTTTTTAAAGCCTTCTATTTCGTTTTTAAGCCTGTTCTGGTCAACTCTTGCGTGCTCCTGGGCCTCTCTTATCTTTTCATAGCCCATAACTTTTGAAATAAATTTCTTGCGTTCGGTTGTCCCCTGGTTTTTCATAAAATTAAGCTCTTTTTGCCCCGTAAAATAGGTATTAAAGAACTCATTCCTGTTCATGCCGATTTTTTCGGTCAAATACTTTGTCACTTCCTGCTGTGAGGTTACAACTGGTGCTTCTTCATTGCCGATATATACTTCTGCCCTGTCGAGATACCTTACAGCCTTATAAACAGTATTATCAAGGCTAAATATAAGCTCTGCCATCACTTTTGAGCGAGGTTTTGCCCTGTTGAACCTTATTGTGTCCTTGTTGCCCCTGGCTGCCTCAGTCCCGTAGAGGGCCCAGGTGATTGCCTCGAGGATAGTGCTTTTGCCTGCGCCGTTTGTGCCGCTGATTATGGTTATGCCCTCACTGAACTCAATATGTGAGTCCTCGTGCTGGCGGAAGTTTTCCAGTTTCAGGGATTTTAGCTTCATGTTCTATATTAAACAACAAAAGTGCTAATTCGTAACTGTTTTTAGCGCCATGATATCCTTTTTTGCAACTACTCAGGCAAAAGTCAAATTTTTTCCAAAATTCCCTGCCCTGCCCTTGGATATGACCCGAGAAACCGGTAAAAATTAATGTAAGGTGTGATTTTTCCGACAGCCGCCTGTACGTTTTCTTCCTCCATATGCCCCTCAAAATCAATAAAAAACGTGTAATCCCCGAAAACTTTTTTTGAGGGCCTCGACTCTATATAGGAAAGGTTTATGTTGTGCTCCTTAAATACGGAGAGCACTTGAAATAAAGCCCCCGGTTTATTGCAGGTGGAGAAAGCCATGGAGGTTTTGTCCTTTCCGGAAGGGGGAGGGCTTGCAGCGCCCAGTGACACAAACCTTGTAAGGTTGTCTTTTTCGTCATTTATGCCCAAAGCCAGGATATTGAACCCGTAAAGGTTAGCCGCACGGGATGAACCGATTGCCGCGTAATTTCCGGGCAGGTCA
>JANQGS010000037.1 GCA_028277195.1 Candidatus Gastranaerophilales bacterium | reverse complement strand
TATACTGCTCCCAAATTAAATTTCGGATTTTTACAGTTAATGCCTGGAGCAGTATAGGCGAAGCGGGAGTGATGAATTTTTGAAAATCCGGCTTTGCCGCGCAAATGCGGACAGCGCCGCCTGCTTCGCCCGGTTTTCCAAAATTCAAACTCATTCATGTATAGTTATAACATTAAAATAATTTTTAAGATAAGGGAGCTTGATATTATACCGAATCACATTTTTATGATAAATTTTTAATTGATAAACATTATAGAAACAGGAGAAATATAGTGGAAAGAGAGATAGTTGACGCGGTCGTGGTAGGTGCAGGCCCTGCCGGTGTTGCTGCTGCGATAACCCTTGCCAGGGCGGGAAAAGAGGTAGTAGTCCTGGAAAGAGGCGACTTCCCCGGCAGTAAGAATATGTTCGGAGGAGCGATTTACGCCCGGCCGGTAGCCGAGATATTCCCGGAATTCTGGAAATCAGCACCCGTGGAAAGATACAACGTGGAACATAAGTACGCCCTGTTAGGTGATAAGGACGGAACTGTCATAAGCTACAGGAACGGCGACCATGCTGAAGAAGGCCACTACAACAGTTTTACCGTTATCAGGGCTAAATGGGACAGGTGGTGCGCTGAACAGGCTGAAGCAGCAGGAGCTTTTATCGTCCCTGAAACAGTTGTGACCGAATTAATCATAGAAGACGGAAAAGTAGTAGGCGTAAAGACCGAACAGGAGGAATTTTACGCAAAAGTCACCATAGTCGCCGACGGGGTCAACTCCCTTCTGGCAAGGCAAGCCTGGGGATTGCCCGAGCTCGAGCCGGTAAATGTTGCCGTCGGCATTAAAGAAGTAATTTCCATGCCCAAAGGGCGTATTCAGGATAAATTCAACGTTGAAGGCGACGGAGGGGTGATTTATACTATTTTAGGCGGGCCAATGCAAGGTATGGTAGGGCTGGGATATGTGTATACAAACCTGGATTCAGTTGTGGTAGGGCTCGGCGTTTCCCTCGAGGATTTAAAACACAAAAAAGTAAAACCCTATGACCTGCTAAACCAGCTCAAAAAACACCCGCTGCTAAAGCCTCTTGTGGATGGGGAGGAATTGCTCGAGTACTCGGCCCACCTCATTCCCGAAGGGGGATATAATGCCATGCCCCCCTTGTATAAGGACGGTGTTATGATAGCCGGGGACGCGGCAATGCTCGTTAACAACGTTCACTGGGAAGGCACGAACCTCGCCATGATAAGCGGAAAATTTGCCGGGGAAACTGCCATACAGGCAATAGACAAAAACGACAGCTCCGAAAACATGCTCTCTCTCTACGGGAAAAAGCTGGACGAGAGCTTTGTGATGAAGGACTTAAAGACATATAAAGATGTAATGGGTTCTCTTGAGAAGAATTCTAAAACATTTTTAGGTTATTATCCTCAGAAAATAAATGAATTTTTTAATCAATTTACAGCGGTAGACAGCATCCCAAAAAGAAAAAAGTACACCCGGTTTATTGAGGACGTGTTTAAGCAGAGGTCATTTGGCTTAATCAGCGATGGCATTGAGGCTGTAAAGTTAGCAGGAGGAATTTTACTGAAATGAGCGAGAAAAAAACAATACCCGAGCATATAGACGATAAATTATTTACCGTTAAATACAAATGCGATGAAACAACCCACCTTACGCCGGAACAGGATAACTGCAAAGCCTGTAATGACAGGCCCTGCACCACGGTTTGCCCGGCAAATGTTTATGAATGGGATGAAACCCAGGCTAAACTGCTTGTAGGGTTTGAAAACTGCCTGGAATGCGGGGCATGCCGGGTTGTCTGCCCTGCCGGGACACTGGGCTGGAAATACCCGAAGTCAGGCTGCGGCGTGACGTTTAAATATGGCTAGACAGCTTTTGTTTTAGCTCCTCGGCCTCTTTTTCATAACCTTTCCTGCCCATCAGCGCATAGGTATAATTCTTGGCCTGCTCAACCCCGGGCTGGTCAAATGTGTTGATGTTATACAATGCCCCGGCAATCGCAGTCTGCATTTCCAGCATATAAAGCAGCTGTCCCATATAATACTCATCAACCCCCGGAAGGGTTATGGTTACATTCGGCCTCTTATAGTCGGTAACAGCAATCTTTGTAGCGTCTGCCTCGGCATTCATCAGCTCATTTACTGTTTTCCCCCCGAGATAAGATATCCCGGTATCCCGGAATAATTCAGGGATTCTCAGCTCAGTATCGAACCGGGCAACCCTGATAAAGTTAATCAGCTTGTCATTAGGCCCTTCATTATAGAGCTGTATCTGGGAATGCTGGTCTGTTGCCCCCAGTGCTTTAATCGGGGTAGGGCCTGTATTGACCCTGTTGCCCCGCAAGTCGTTTTCCTTTCCCAAAGATTCCGCCCATAACTGCACGTACCAGTCGGATACATACCTCAACCTGCCGGAATAAGGCATCATAACAGATAAATTCTTGCCCTTTTTATCCATTAAATAATGTATGAGGGCATTTTGCGCGGCGATATTTTGCCCTACACCGGTATTTTGCAGGGCTTTATCCATGTCCCTGACCCCCCTGAGCATTTCCGCTATGTCAATCCCCACGAGCGCAAAAGGCAAAAGCCCCACCGCAGAAAATACCGAGAACCTGCCCCCTACGTCATCGGGCACTATAAAGGACTTATAGCCCATGTCATCGGCAATTTCCCTCAAAATGCCCTTGTTTTCGTCTGTTGTAACAACTATATTGTCTTTATTAGCTATCCTGTCGGCAATTATCATAAAAGCAGCCATTGTTTCCGCCGTGCTGCCGGATTTTGTTATGACGTTCACCAGCGTCGTGTCCGGATTAATAGTATCAAGCAGGCCGTTAATACAGTCAGGGTCGATATTGTCAACAAAAAATACCCGGGGCTTGCTGTTTATATTCCGATAAGGCTTTAAAAGCGCTTCGGTTACGCAAATCCCGCCGAGCGCCGAGCCGCCTATGCCCAGCACAAGGAGGTTTTCAAACTTTCCCTTTACGCTTAGGGCATATTCATTGATTTCCCTGACCAGTGCTTCGTTATAACCCAGGTTCATCCAGGCCAGCCATTGGCCCGGTTTGTCCTTATTCGCGTAAAGTCCTGATATAATACCTGATACCCTGTCTTTATAAAGGGAAAATTCTTTTTTTACGTCTAAACCGTTTTCTGCTCCTATAATTGAACAATCAGCGTTTTTCCAGTCAAAATCCAGCATTTGAACCCCCGATAATATGTATCTGCTTAACAACTTTATTTTACAGAAAAACAAAAATACTTCAAATAATGGATATTGAAAACCCCTAAATGCTCATAAAATTACAGAGAGAAGGTATATCGGTTAATTTATATTCTATGATTAAAAACACTAAAAAAATATTGTTAATTACGGGCATATTCACTGTGTACCTGTTTGTTTCAATTTTTGTAAGCGCTAACCAGGATGAAATGGAAATAACAACTGAGCCGGAAGAGGTTGTCCGGGAAAAGTTCAGCATAGCCGATGAAAAGGATGAGAAAATTATTATAAGCATAGTAAATTTCGGCAGAAGCAACCCGTTCTATCCCTATGTGCCCGCAAAAAATAAAAAAGAGGAAGTTGACCTGTTCGACATCCCTTATCCTCCTAAATATGAAGAGCAGGACCGAACTTACAGGGATTTGCTCTCTGCCGGGGTGAACGGCATTTTATACGACCCTTATTCCAAATCCGTTGCTATTGTTAACATAGCAGGAGATGACTATATGGTTCATAAAGGTGATACAGTAAAGGGTATCTTAATTGAAGATATAGGGGAAACCAGCGTTACCCTGAAATATAACGCAAATACATTTACCCTGGCTGTGGGTGATGTTATAGAAGGTGATATTAACCATGATTCCGTAGAGAGAAAAGAGAAAATTTTTGCTGAAACAGGATACAGATTGCCGGATTTAGAGCTGGAGGAATTGATGAAGGAATGAAAAAATATATAAAATTTTTAATCCTGTTTTTACTGTTAATTGCGATTGCCGGGTTTTCACACCCGGGCCCCGCCGCCGCCAATGTGGCAGGCACGCCTTTTAACGGGGCATTAAGGGGAAAGCAGAAAGAAAATTTTACCAGCATTCAATTAAAAGGCGGGGTTGAAATTGACCGGGAAAGCCAGGTTGTCACATTAAACCTCAGAGACTCCGACTTAAGGCAGGTTTTAAGAATGCTCGCGGACAAGGCGGGCAAGAACATTGTCATACATGACTCCGTTGACGGAACAATTACTATAGACCTGGTTGATGTTGAGCTGAACAAGGCTTTTGAGTACATAATGACAATACAGGAGCTTACTTACTGGGAAGACGACAATACCCTTATAATAGCCAAGAGCGGCGATGCCCAGAAGCTGGGTATCAATATGTCAGAGGTCAGGGGTATAAAAATCAAGCATGTTGACGCCAGCAGGATAGCAAGCTTTCTTAATAAGAACGTGTTTAGCGTGAACAGGCCAAACACCAGTACCAGTTCAATAGTAACCACAAACCCCGCGACTAATGAAATTTTAATTTTCGGCAGCCGGGAAGACATAAAGCTGGCCGAGGAAGTTATTAAATACCTTGATTTACAGCCTAATGTAACCAATTTTGTAATAAATTTCGCCGACCCTGTTGGCCTTGCTTCAAAGATATGCTGGACAGCTTTTAACTCTTCCGACGGCGAGAAGAATTTCAGCCGGGACGCGGACCTGAAAGAAGGAAGTGAAATCACCCTGGTATGCGGGGAAACATCTGAATCAAAAGAAACTGCCGACGGAGACCTTGAGACTTTTAAAAGTCCCTCTTACTGGGTTTTGGCTGATACGGGGCTGAACCAGGTAACAATTTACGGCGGCACTCAGGAGCAGATAAATATAGCCCGGGGTATCGTAGATAGTTTTGACAAGAGAGAGCCCCAGGTATATATAGAAGTTAGCCTGATTGAGCTCAGTGAAATAGGTTCAAAAGACTTCGGGCATACTTTTAGGTTATTTACCGAGACAAATGATATAAATTTTTCAAACGGCACAGCAACCCTGGGAATGATTGGAAATGGTGATAACGTTAACAACAATGATTTCCAGATAGGCGGCGAAGGGATAAAATATACCCTGAACGGCCTTGGCATAAACTCATATATTACTTCCTTAATAACTGAAGATAAAGGAAGGGTGCTCGCAAACCCGAGAATAATAGTCGCAAATAACACAAAGGCTGACATAGATATTACCGGTGATAATATTTCCAAGGCCGAAGTCCAGATTGACAGTGATACTAATACAAAAACAACTACCATTACAACATCAAGCGATGAAGGCGTTAAATTTTCATTAATCCCGAAGATTTTACCCAGCGGCTATGTTAACTTATCCATAGAGCCTGAACTTAATACAATCAAAACACAAGTTAAGAGCGGTGATGAAATACAGGCTACTTTATTAAATAAACGGAAACTAAAAGTAAGCAATATAAGGGTTAAGGATGGGGATACACTTATCCTGGCCGGGTTTATCCAGGAAACCGAGTCACTTAGCCATAAAAAATTTCCTTTTTTAGGCGATATACCGATTCTGGGGATGTTTTTCCAGAGCCAGGGCACTAAAAAGGACCGCTCAGAGCTTATAATTATGATTACACCAAGAATACTTTATGACCCTGACCAGGTCGTGGAATCAATCTGATCGTCCTCATCGTCACCCTGAACTTGTTTCAGGGTCTATGTAACAAACAACAATATGATATAATTTGACTTATGAAAAAAGACTCCTATGTTTACATTTTAACCAATTATGAAGAAACAACATTTTATGTTGGTGTAACTTCTAATTTGGAAAAACGAGTATATGAACATAAAAATAAAATTATAGAAGGGTTCTCATCAAAATATAATCTTAATAAACTTGTTTATTTTGAACAATCAAGCTCTATTGTATCTGCTATTGCCAGAGAAAAACAGCTTAAAAATTGGCGTAGAGATTGGAAAATTAATTTGATAAAAGAACTTAATCCTGATTTTGCGGATTTGAGCAAAGATTGGTTTGGTGTTGAAAATTGGAAAGATGCTGAAACAAGTTCAGCATGACGGGTGTAAAAAAATGACAGCGGAAACGATAATTAAAAAAATCAAGGAAACAATCAGTTTTGAATACCTGAAAAAATTTTCCGTTGAATATATGGAAGAAAATAAATTTATTCCCATAAATAAACTCGGCAATAATTTTCTCGTGGGTATCCTCAACTCACCGGACCAGGAGCATAAGAACGCAATATTAACTAAAATCGTATTAAATACCAAGCTGAAACCTAAAATTGTCCCGCTTGATGATGAACAGTTTGAAATTTTGCTCTCTTATTGCAAAGAACTCTACAAAATGAACGAAAAAGATGCCGACAGCATCTCCCTGGTTAATGACGGAGGGGCTGTTGACGCTAAACAGCAGTCCCCGGATGCCCCGCCCCGGAAAAAAAGACTGGGGGACCAGCTTATAGATGACGGGATTATCACCAGGGAACAGCTTGAGGAAGCGCTTTTTCACAGCAAGCAGTCCGGAACTCCCATAGGGTCTGTACTGGTTAAAATGAACTTCATTACTGTAGACCAGCTCCGCATGGCCCTTTCAAAGCAGCAGGGTGTTGAAAGCGTAAAGGATAAGGACCTTGAAGTAGAACCATCAGTTGTAAAACTCCTTCCCGAAGACTTTATAAAGGAAAACAAGGTAGTACCCCTCAGGGAGGACGGTAAAATTCTTATTGTAGGGATGGTAAATCCCAATGACCACCAGGTTTTAAATGACATAATATACCTTACGGGCCTAAAACCCAGTCCCCTGTTGCTTACGCATATTGAATTCGAGACATGTACGAAAAATTTCTTTGAAACGGTGCAGGAAACGGAAAAACTCCTTGAAGAAATTAAAATAGAAGGCCAGGATGTGCTTGAGCAGGAGGATGACCTCTGGGACCAGTTTGAAAAGGAACTCGAGGATGACTCAAACCTCGTGGCCAAGTTTGCAAGCTCAATAATCACCGATGCTATTGATAAAGAAGCCAGCGATATTCATATTGAACCCAGGCTGGACGGGTATATCGTCAGGTATCGGGTCCAGGGCATCCTGCAAAAAGTTTTTGACATCCCAAAAAGAGTGGAAAATGCGGTTATATCAAGGCTTAAAGTAATAGCAAGAATGGACATCGCCGAACACAGGAGGCCCCAGGACGGCCATATCTCCCTTAAATATAATGACAGGGTATATGACCTGAGGGTAAGCACATTACCCGTGAACCAGAAGGAAAAAATGGTAATAAGGGTTCTCGCGCCTGATATAAAAGTAAGAAAGGGCGATAAGAGAATAAAACTCGTCGGAGTTACCCAGTTTGACCTTGAAAAAATTGAGATGATGACAAACAAGCCGCACGGCATTATACTGGCAGCAGGCCCGACAGGCAGCGGTAAAACAACAACCCTGTATTCAATCTTAAATAAGATTAATAATGTTGATGTAAATATAACAACCGTTGAAGACCCTGTTGAAATAAAACTTGACGGGATAAACCAGGTGCAGGTCAACCCCAAGGCTGATATTACATTCGCTTCCTGTATAAGGTCAATTTTAAGACAGGACCCCGATATAATAATGATAGGAGAAATAAGGGACTCTGAAACCCTGGATGCCGCTATACATGCCTCAATTACCGGCCACCTTGTTTTAAGCACAATACACACCAACACGGCAACCGCCACGGTTATCAGGCTTGCGGAAATGGGCGCTCCGACTCACCTTATAGCTTCATCCCTTGAGGGCGTTATTTCCCAGAGGCTTGTCAGGAGGTTATGCAATAATTGCAGGGAAAAATATGAGCCCTCGGAAAAGGAATTAAAATATATTAATATTTCCCCCGATGAACGCAATGACTTTATGCAGGCTGACATATACAGGGCAAAGGAAAAAGGCTGTGAACGCTGCAACGGCACAGGCTATACAAGCCGTATGGGCATTTATGAGGTTTTATGGGTTAACAGGGAAATAAAAAAAATGATTTCAGCCGGCGCGGCAGACCACGAAATTGAGGAAACCGCCATCAGTTGCGGCATGAAAACGCTCCAGACCGGCGGCATAAACGCTATTTTAAACGGCGAAACCTCGATTTCAGAATTCGTAAGAGTTCTTGGAGTAGTAAGCGATTAAAAATTAAGGTAATGATTATATGGCTTTTTTCAACTATGAAGCCCTTAAGGAGGGAAAGGAAAGAATTCGCGGAAAACTGGAGGCTTCCTCGGAAAGAGAGGCCAGGGAAATCCTCCGCAAACAGAACCTGCTCCCCGTAAAACTCCATGAAATAGGTTCAGTAAAAACCGTTGAAAAAGTTGTAAAAAAAGCCCCCGCCGCCAGGAAAAAAAAGAAAAAAATCTCAAAATTAAACATGAGGGAGAAAATAGACTTTACCAATGTAATGCATACCTTCTCAAAATCAGGCATCTCCCTTGTCGAATCCCTGTATTTTGTGGAAACCAACTCGGAAAGCTCAAACATCCAGGGCCTTTCCGTGGAGATAAGAAGGCTTGTGCTCGGAGGGACGAGTTTTAGTGACGCTATAGCAAAATTCCCTAAAATTTTTGATGATATATACATAGGGCTCGTAAGAGCGGGTGAAGAAAGCGGGGAACTCGAGGAAACGCTTAAGAGGGTGGCTTATCTCCTTGAAAAACAGGATAAGCTCAACAGCAAGATTATTTCAACGCTTGCTTATCCGGTATTTGTTATGTTCCTGGCATTTGTAGTGACTTTACTGCTTCTTACTTTTGTATTCCCCGCATTTAAGGGCATGTATGACCAGATGGGGACTGAACTCCCTATTATAACCCAGGTTTTAATGTCTACGGGATTATTTTTAAAGGAAAACTGGTTTTTTATACCGATTATTATCCTGTCTGTTGTCGGCTTTTTATACTTTCTCTTCTCCTGGGATGTTACAAGGAGAATCCTGGACAGGACCAGCCTCAGGATACCCGTATTTGAAAAATTTGTAAGGTATACCTCGATTGCCAACTTCCTCATGGTTATGAAAGTATCGTTTGAGGCGGGTATAACAATGGTTGACAGCATTATGTTCGCCAATTTTACCGTAAAAAACATAGCGGTTAAGGAAGCCTTAAGAAAGGTGGTTATCGATGTCCAGTACGGCAAGTCATTATCCGCCTCCCTAAAGGCATCCAAAGTCATCCCGGGTATTGTTATGTGCATGATTTCAACGGGAGAGGAGACCGGTGCACTTTCTGAAATGCTGGACCAGGCAAACGAATATGTTGATAATGAAATTGACAAGGTAGTTGATTTGCTGAGCAAGTTGTTCGAACCGTTTTTATTCGTTATAATAGGTATAATAGTTCTTACACTTGGTTTGTCATTATACCTGCCATTATTCCAGACCTATTCAAATTTAGGATAAACAGAAGGATAAAAATTCATGACTAACAGTTTTTTTGATGAAGCCGACGTTGATATCAGCAAGGAGTCTATGCCGCCCGTACCGGGTTTTTGGTCGGAGAGGGTGCGTATACTGACCGAGGACTATGAGATAAACGGATATGTTTTTATGCCCAAAACAGGGAGGAAAAACAGGGTTTTATCGGACATTTTAAACGGAAGCCGCCGATTTGTGGCTGTTAAGGACGCAGAGATAAAAAGCAGGAAAACGCCGGATAGAAAAGTTGAGACAACTGAATTTATCCAGTTAAACCTGGACTCGATAATTATAATAAGACCTTGCCCCGAATGCTTTACAGACCAGTAAACGATATTTTTTCCCAGTCTTTTAAACTTGTAAAATACAATTTGGTTTTGCTTTTGCCGTTTTTTTTGTTTTTGCTTGTCGCCGGGTTTATTTTACTCCCGATAAGCAATATAAGCGGACCGCCCCCTGTTTTTTACGCGCTTTTCGTTGTTCCGGCCCTGTTTTCCGTTTTTTTATCCGGCTGGCTTAACATGTTTAAAAAATGCACGGAAGAGCCCCCCTCGGGTGAAACCCTGCCCCCGGACAAGCGCACGGAGGATTCCCTCCTGCTTTTCAGGGAATTTTTTCCCGGGGTCGGGAAATATTTCATAAAAATAGCTCTTGGCGTATTGATTTACTCCATTTTATTTGACCTTTTTATGTTAATGACAGGGCCTGTTTTCACTGTCCTTTTCGTTTATGTAACCATGTTCTGGATGCAGCTTCTTGTTATGCGGGATATTTTACCCCTCAGGGCAATGGTTCAGAGCTTTAAGGCAGTAACCGGCAGTCCCGTGAGCACATTTATTATTTTTATTTCCGGTATTAGCCTTATGGCGCTTGCGGTTTTTATTAATGCCGCCGTATCAGAGAACCCGCTGTTTCGGCTGTTAACTTTAATTCTGTTTGTTTTCGCTATTGTTTATTATTTAATGCTAACATTTTTATATATTGTGAAAACCGGGGAAGAGTAAATATTAATTGGAAAAACAAGGGCACAAAAAAAAGTTAATAGCCATAGTGGGCCCGACCGCATCGGGCAAAACCGAAATATCGGTTAAGCTGGCTGAAAAAATCGGCGGGGAAATAATCTCCGCCGACTCACGGCTTGTTTACAGGGATTTTAATATAGGAACGGCAAAGCCCGGTATCGTTGAAATGCGGGGAATTCCCCATCATATGACAGACGTGGCTGACCCCGGGGAGGTATATACGGCAGGGCGTTATAAAAAAGAAGCCGGGGAACTCATAAAAAGAATCTCAAAACCCATAATCATAACAGGCGGGACGGGTTTTTATGTAAAAGCCCTGCTGGAGGGGCTGGATATGCCCGAAATCGGACCTGATGAGGATTTCAGGGCAAAAATGAAGGAACTGGGTAAAGAGGATTTATACAAAAAATTGGCCCGGGAAGACCCTGGAATGGCTGAAAAGTTGCACTACAACGACACTTTCAGAATAATAAGGGCGCTGGAGGTAAAACATTTAACCGGCAGGCCCATGTCAGGGCTCCGGGCTATGAGCGGGCCGGTGTATGACGTTATTTATGCGGGATTGAACGCGGCTGACAGGGATTTTTTATATGAAAGAATCAACCGCCGCGTGCTCAAAATGATAGAAAAGGGGCTTGTAAACGAGGTCAGGGAACTCACGGGAAAATACGGCAAAACCGTATCACTCCTGAATACACTGGGCTACAGGGAAATTTGCGAGCATCTTGACGGGGTTTGCTCCCTTGAGCAGGCTATTGAAAAAATCCAAAAAAACACCCGGAATTTTGCCAAAAGGCAATTGACCTGGTTCAGGGCCAACGGAAAAATCCGCTGGTTTCATATTGATGAAACCTCTCAGGATGAGATTACCGGTACAATAGCCGGGCTACGGGAAAAATGATGTGTGGGGGTTGCGCCCAAATTAATTTATATCCCCATCCAGCTCATCTGCCGGGCTGCTTTGGGAAAATTCCCGCATTATATTCCTTGTAATTTCCTTTACCTGGGTCTCAATACGCGCGTCTATCCTGGACTCCGGCGACTCCACCATTACCCCGTCCACCGGAATTGTCCTGTCCTCAATAATCTTAATATTCCGCAAGCCCTTAACCGTTTCCCTCAATCCCTCTACAAATCCATACATACTCTCGGTCAGGGCGGGATTTAATATGATTTTTATTTCCTCCCTGTCCTGAAGCTGTTCTATTGCTCCTTTTATTATTTCCGTCAATAGTTCGGGCTTTGTATCAAGCCTTTGCCTGAGCACTTTTTCGGCAATTACAACCGATAACTCAAGCAGTTCCTTCTCGGCGGAATCAATTATTTCCTTTTTCACCTTAAACGCGGCAGAGGCCAAAACATCAAGAGCCCGGGCCTCATCCGCTATATCCTGCTTTGAGCGGGCAATCCCGTCGTCATGTCCTTTTTGGAATCCTTCGGCGTAACCCCTTTCAGCAGACTGGTTTTCTATGTCCTGTGCCCTGCTCAATGCTTCCCGTTCGGCATTGCTTATTATTTCAGCGGCCTTTTCCTCCGCTTCGCTGATGATTGCCCTGCCCTGTGCGCCTGCTTCCATAAGCACGTGCTCAAGGTTTTTCTTAAATTCATCCTCCTGCTCCTGCTGCTCCTGTTCAATTAATTCGCTGGGAGAGAGGTTTGTTTTCTTTTTCTTGCCCTGGCCCAGAAAAAAGGACTCCCCGAGTTGCACGTTTGAGCTTTTAATCCTGTTATTCAATTAAGT